>CAYQCG010000196.1:0-4793 GCA_964415925.1 uncultured Puniceicoccaceae bacterium
CCTCAAAAACATACGGAGGGAATCACTGCCGGTGAGGCCATTATTGCGGCAGTACAGCGACGCTTCCGTCCAATCATCCTGACCACCCTGACGACGTTCCTGGGCCTTTTGCCGATGGTATCGGAGACCAGTGTGCAGGCAAAGTTCCTCATTCCCATGGCCCTCAGTGTGGCTTTCGGGATCTTGTTTGCCAGTGTTGTCATCCTTTTCCTGGTCCCTGCCTGTATTGCCATTCTCGCCGGTAAGGCAACTGAAACGCAAAAAGTTGAAACCTCTCCGGGTGCGTCAGTGTTGATCGAGGATTAACCACAATGAATTCCACTATAGACACTCAACCCGTTAAAAAGCCTAAGATGATCAATTGTATACACCGAAATCACATCATACACATAATGCTTAACATCTGGATGGCCACCTTCGCGCTAAGCGGACTTTCGGCCCAGATGGAATTCGATGGCTTTCCCGTCGAGGAAATAAGGGAAACACTTGAACTCACTGACGACCAAGTGGAACGATTCAAATCGATTCAGTCCTCTCATGCGAAGAGCTTTTCGGCTCTCGAGGACAGAATAGAAGGGCTCAGCGACCAGGACCAACGTATGGCCCTGGTAAACGAGATGCGTACCCTAATGAAGAATACGATGTCTAAAGTGGAAAACCTTCTTTCACAAGAGCAGTTTCAAAAGCTCCTCACCCACATGAAGGGATTCGACGCGGAAAAGATGGGAGCACATTTGGGTGAGATGATGGCGAACATGCAGCAGAGACTGAAGCTCTCCATGGATCAGTTCGCATTGATTCAACCCCTGATGGCCGTTTACCAGCCTCCAATCCGCGAGCTGATGACCGAATTGAGCGCAGCCGATGGCTTTCGCCAGAGACGTAAAGTGGGTTCACAAATGAGAGACCTGCGGGGTGAACTCGATGATGAAATTAAAGCGATCCTCACCAAGGAGCAGTATGAAGAATGGGAGAAAATGAGTGATGAGCGCAGGACAGTAATACGTGAGCAAATGGAGAACCGCTCGAATTAAATATCACCCGCCTGTCCTTAAGGTCCTTATTCTTTAGGCAAGTCACCAGAAAGCGCAGTGCGGAGAATTGTGTCCGACCTAGAAGGGGTGGATACATCACTCGGAGGGAAGGGCGCACAAATCACTACGAAATCAATAAAGAAGTACATCTGAGACCTCTCATCAAAGAACAGTGCACAATAGGGCAAATCATCCGCCTCGTTACACGTACTAACAAACTGTAGAAATTGCCCGAGACCTAACGATTCATCTTCTCGAGATACTGCTTCAAACGAGCAAGATCATCTTCCATTCTTGTAAGCGTCTGCTGGATATCGACTTGCGGCTTATTCAGATCCGGTATTGTCGATAGCTCTTGCATTGTCGAAACAATGATCCCTATAAAGAGGTTCAGGATGGTAAAGGTTGCTACCACAATAAACGGCACAAAGAACGCCCACGCCCATGGGTAAACCTCCATAACGGGTCGCACAATTCCCATCGACCAGCTTACCAGTGTCATAATCTGGAACAGAGAAAACAAGCTGTCACCCAGCGTCCCAAAATACTCCGGAAACGCCTCACCAAAGAGATTCGTCGCCAATACCCCCATGGTGTAAAAGAAGATCAGCATTACAAGGATAACACCCGTAAGACCCGGTATGGCATGGATGAAGGCCGCCACCACCTTTCGTAATTGGGGCACTACAGTAAGTAAACGCAGCACCCGCAGGATGCGCAGCGAGCGCAAAACTGCCCACGGACCCGTCCCTGGCGCCAATGCGATTGCTACCACAAAGAAATCGAACCAATTCCAGCCATTCTTCCAGAAGAGCATCCTATATACTGCGAGCTTTATACCCAACTCAATTACAAAAACCAGCAAGCACAGCTGATCTAGAGCAATCAGCAGTGCCCCATAGTCAGTCATCAGGGTATCACTGGTCTCCAGGCCAAGAATGACACCGTTCAGGATGATTGCGCCAATAATGATCGCCTGTAACCGCGGAGATTCGATCCACTTCGCAGCGTGCATCCGCCACGGAGCAACGCCTCTCTCGTCAATCAAACGGATCAAGTCATTCCCACTCATTCATGTGCAAGACTGCGGATTCATAATGCAAGTCAACTACATGTTCCTACTATTAGAGCTTCTAACAATGCTTTATACGATGGATTCTTGTGTGGCTGCGATAGTGATCTTATCCACGAATAGATACAAAGTTTTACCACTCCATCATTGCAACTCAGCAATAGTATTTATAGCAAAGGTATAACGAGTTCGATGACATACGCTTGCATGCTATTACAGTCCCTAAGGATTTACTATGTTTTCGGTATGTTTTGCTCGCGTCATACAACCATAATATTTTTTTTTCCAGTTAGTTGTATTGGTGGAGGTGGCGGGAGTCGAAATCGCTACCATGCTTTTCTGCAAGTTTCTCTACTATAGCTATATGTGTTGAAGTACAGTGACTTGGAAATTATCCTGATTGAAAGGAGAGGCAACGCAGTGCATTGTGATGCGAGTATTCTGACAGGAAATGGCAGGAAAAATCTACCGACTTGATTTCTCAATGTAGTCCCAAGGGGGGAGGGGGTCTTTGAGCCTCACCAGCCCTGGATATGTATTGGTTTGGGCGTTTGTCATCTGAGCACAAAAGAACCCGCCCCTGTGAAGAGGCGGGTCTGTAAAGCGTATGGCCTGTCGCAGGACTACTTCCGGCGGCGATAGTAGCTCGCCGTGGCCAGGGTCAGCCGGTCTGATGCGCTAGTAAACGTACATCCAGCCGAACCCGTTGGGGATGTAGAGCCACTTTTCCAGTGCGGTGGACCAGGCATAGGGATCGAACTGCACATTGACCCAGCCAACCCCATCAACCCCACAGAACCCGCCAAGCCCGCCGAGTCCTCACGCCTTTTTGCAGAACGTGTTAGACTCAGCACCGTTCTTTGACAGAGTAGCGTAACCCCAAATGGTACCCGGGGTGGGGGTCGAACCCACACGCCATTGCTGGTACAGTCATGAAAGCGTCGCCCGCGAGTTCGTTAACGTAGCCCTTTCGCACGGATTCACAGGTCCTTTGATCAACACCCATATACTTATAGGCAATCTTTACTTGCGAGTGTAGAGTGAAGCAACTTGTCATCGATTGGAAGTTTACACTTTCACACAACGGCTCAAAGGGGATTGTTTCAAAGCACTATCAGCTTGAGCGCTTCCAGTGTAGTGATTTTTAGCGAATCGTTACTGACGTTTGCCAGTCGCAAGCTGAGTTCATGAGTTCCTGCCTGCAGCGTAATTGTGCCCAGCGTGAATTTATCATTGTGAGTCAGCTGAACGGATAAATGACGTTTTCCATTCAGGTCGACAACAAGGTGGGCATTTAAGTCCGCAGTTTCTCCCCTGAATTCTAGGACGTAGTTGGTCGTTCTGGGGACATCCACTGCAAAGGTGATACCATCTCCCTCGTGAGTCCAGTCGTGGCTGAAGTGACTACCTTGACGAATTCCGCCGTGGATTTTCACAGGCGCGCAAGGGTGCAGGGCTATACATGTACCTAATTCGGTTGGAAGTGGATAGACCGGCATCTGGTAGGTGATCTCACGTTTCCATACATTCTGAGTCCACCAATGCTCAAGTTGGCGGCGTAGTGCCTGTGCTCTTCCCGATTCTTGGGATAGCATGTTGCGCTGCTCCTGAGGGTCGGTGGACACATGGAAGAGTTCGCCCTCATTACCAAGCATGACATATTTCCATTCGTCGTCCCGGATGGCCAGGAACTGGTCTTCAAACCGCATCACCTGTTTATCCTGCAGAAAGTCATAAAGACGCTCTCTTGCGGGCCAACGAGCTTCATGATTAGCGTAATAGCGGACAGGTGTGTTGAAGTCTGAATCATTACCCTCAAATAACGGTTTGAGGGAACGACCATCGAACGCTTCCTTATCATAGGGAATACCCGCAAAATCCAAAAGCGTAGGGACAAGGTCTGTTACGTCCGTGAGGGCATCTTTCGTTCCGTCTTTTATACGATCACCCCATTTTACCAGAAAGGGAACCCGGGTGCCATTGTTGTAGAGTTTGCCTTTTACGCCGCGTAGATTAGCCGGGTTGCGGACGGCCATTTCCCCATCGGTGAGGTGGGGAAAGTTAACGGGATTTCCAATTGGCCCGTTATCGCCAAAGAAGATAACGATGGTATTATCGAGAATGCCTTTCGCCTCCAGCACCTTCAATAAACGCCACGTGGCTTCATCCAGATGTTCGGTCATGGCGCATAGGGTCGCGAAGGAATCACTCAACCCTTTGTCCTGGTACTTTTGCACCAATCGCTCCGGGGCGTAAAAGGGTTCGTGAATATATGGATGAGCCAGATAACAGAAGAAGGGCTGGTCACTCGGTTCGGTCATCCATTGCAGGACCTCATCAGTGAGGATATCAACAGTCCAGCCTTTGGGCCTTAGCTCGACGCCGTTATGATCGATCACCGGATCCGTGTGCATGTAGAGCCGGTCTGTGATGGACCAGGCGGTGTCAAAACCACGATTGTGTGGCATGTAGGCAAATGTCTTACCCAAATGCCATTTGCCTGCCATGGCGGTTCGGTACCCGTGCTCACGCAAACGCTCAGCCAATGTAGCTTCTGAGAGATCCAGATAATCACGGCCTCCATGCACACCCCATACACCCACCCGCAGAAACTGCTTACCGGTCATCAATGAGGCTCTCGTTGGAGCGCACACCGGCGCAGCATGAAAGTTCGTCAGTTCCAGTGA
>CAYQCG010000197.1:0-4782 GCA_964415925.1 uncultured Puniceicoccaceae bacterium
ATCGCGGATGTCCTTTCCGGGGGGGGCGAGGAGGTGATCCTGCTGGGGCAGGACGGCCTGAGTATCCTGAGTTTTGCGAACCGGCCGCGTTACTGGCCCGATGCGAGGGTCGAACTGGAAACGGAGTCCCTATTGAACGAGATACATACGCCGATCGATGGCGGGCCGAGCCAGTATAAGCTGGCCCATGAATACGAAGGGGGAGACCGCCCTGTCCTGCTCCTGCCCCGCTGGGACGGATTTGAGCTCATTCGGCTGGATGGTGGTGGGGAGATTCTGCAGGAGTTCAGTTTACCGGGGAGTATAGAGCAGGGGATCGGGGTGCGTTTCAGCAGTCTGCGGATTGATATCTCACCGCAGAAACCCTTTGTGGCGGACTTCAATAAAGACGGGCGGGAGGATATCCTGACGGCAGACCGTGATTATCTGTATATTGCTTTGCAGCAGGAGGATGGGAGTTTTTCGAACGGTCAAAGTA
The DNA here is from genome assembly GCA_964415925.1 of uncultured Puniceicoccaceae bacterium. GTDB lineage: Bacteria > Verrucomicrobiota > Verrucomicrobiia > Opitutales > Oceanipulchritudinaceae > CAYQCG01. The sequence goes on from CAYQCG010000197.1 coordinate 479, forward strand.
GCCGGCTTGAGCTGCCGTTTTTAAACGATCCGGAGCGGAACCGTTTGTTGCGGACCGGATTCCAGGGGCGTGAGATAGCGGAGATCCTGGAAATTGCGGATGCGGATGGAGACGGCCTGGTGGATGTGTTTGCCCTGAAGAACCTGAATGGCGAGGGGACGATCTTCGATTCGAAGTCTGAAGTCCGGTATTACAAGGGTCGTATGGAGAATGGAGAGTATCGGCTGAGCCCGGAACCGGTGCAGCGACTGGCCTCGCGGGAATTCCAGGTGGCGTTTCGTTTCAACGAATTGAATGCAGAGCAGCAGGCAGTGACGATCCTGGCGACGGACATCAGCATCTGGAAGATCGTGGGGATTCTGGTTTCGGGGAGTGCGAGCCTGGAGATGGCGCACTACGGGATCATGCGAAACGGCAGTTACCCTGGAGAGCCGAGTGTGGTTCACGATATTTCACTGGGATTCAGTTTCAGGGCGGGTAGCCGGACGAATCCACTGCTGATTTTCAAGGATCTGGACGGCGACGGCTTGACCGACCTGTTAACCAGCCGGAGACCGGGACGGTTAACGGTTTATTCGGGGAGGAGGAGCGAACTTTTTGACGAAGATGAATCCTTCGAGATGCGAACGGTGTTACCTGGGGACGGCGAGCTGGTTGAAACAGAGGACCTGAATGGTGACGGAAAACTGGATATCTACTGGCATTTTAACCAGGCAGACCATGGGGGAGAACGATCCAGCGAGGTCAGGATTCTGCTGAGCCGCTAGATGGGCCGGATGGAACGATACACTGGACAGGTGGCCCCGCAGGCAATCAATGTAAAATGATGCCGGGAGAACGCCGTTTAGCAATCATAGTCTGGCTCGAACTTCTGGCGTTGTTTGGCGGGATTCCACTACTGATCTGGCAATGCGATTTTCCGATGCTTGAGTCGATCGGATTTGGTGTTGCCTATGCCGCGTGGCAACTGCACCGGGACAAGGCGTTCGAATGGAAGTCACTATGGGATTTGCCGGAACCTGCGGTCAGGAAGGCGTTTTTCAAGGGACTGGCCATACGGGTGATGGCGGCCGGAATTATTTTCATTATGTGGATTGCCTGGATGGATCCGGGTATGTTTTTTAATTTTCCGCGGCAGAGACCCGTATTGTTTGCGATTGTCAGCGTGGGCTACCCGGTGTTGTCGGTGACCTTCCAGGAAGTGCTCTTCAGGGTTTATTTCCTGAGACGTTACCAGAGGATTTTTGAAAGGCCGATGACGCTGATTGTGATGAATGGCATCATATTTGGCTGGGCGCATATTTTTTTCACGAGCAACTGGGCGCTGTTTTATTCAACGATCGGGGGTGCCGTGCTGATGTATCAATATTATAGGTACAGATGCTTTGCCTTTATCTGGCTGGAGCACTCGCTCTATGGCCTGATGATTTTCACCCTTGGCGGTGGCATGTACTTTTATTACCCGAGGGGGTGATTGGTGAATTCTATCTGCCGGATTTTATCAAGCCATAGATCGAGGTCGTGTGACTCGTTGATGTATTGCGTATCGCGATACTCAGGGGCGAGGAGTTCCCTGTAGGCCGGTTCGGCGAAGCGTTTGCCGTGGAGGAGGATGCTGGCGTGTTGGCCGGGAGCGCGGACAAGGCGCCCGAGCGCCTGATGGATACGTATGAAAGCCGGGACGAGATAGACCTCGCGGAATGCATCGGAGCGCCCGATATGTTCACGGTCCTTCATACGCTTATTCTGGGCGGCATTGACTTCAGGCAAGGCGGGGCCCACGAGCATGGCACGGCTGACCTGACCGCCGAGGAGGTCAATGCTTTCGCTGAAACCGCTACCCATGATGAGAAACAGGGCATGCGCGAACAATAGTGCTTCCTTGAGGAATTTCTGCTGGCTATCGAGATGGAGGCCCCGGGGCTGGAGAGCGATGTTAATGTAATTATCCAGTGTGATGATGGTATTGCGGACAGATTCTGCATAGCGGTAGGAAGGAAAAAAGATCACAACCGGTTCCGAGGCATCGGCAGCAAAACGTGTAACTGTATCTGCGGTGAGGGCGAGATGCCGGTTTCTCTGACTGAAGCGGGTGTCCACACGCGTATCGACTGCGACGGAATAAGCATGCTTTCGCCAGGGGGCATCCGCTGTAACGACGGCCGGCTCATTGGCTTCCAGGGCACATTGACGGATGAAGAAATCATGAGGACTAAGGGTGGCTGACATGAGAATGCATGATTTCACGGAATGGAGGACGGTTGCGTCTTGAGGAGCGGCCGATAGGCAGTCGAAAGCAAAGGTTCCGTGTTCAGGGACGTGAAGGAGGCTTTCCAGTCCATCGTGTTGCAGGGCTGCGAGCAGATCATAGAAGCTCCAAAGCTGTTCCAACGCCCACGGGGAGATTTGCTCAGGGTCCGTGCCGAGATGCGGGATGGCTTCAATCACGGACTCGAGAATTCCTTCCAGTTGGTGGCAATAATCAAGCTCCAGTTCTTCACAGGGCATCAAGCTGGCCAGCCAGTCACAAAGGCGTTCGGAGGCGAGCCGTAAGGTTGGCGGGGAAGAGCTGAACTGCAATTCGCTGCAGACCTGTTGTGCGGAATGAAAGTCGAGGCGGTGCGACCAGCCGTCTGCGGTACGGCCCGGGAGGTTATGAGCCTCGTCAATAATGAGGAGGGTGTGCCGGGGGTCAAAACCTCTTGTATCCACAAAAACACTACTGGAGCGTGGGCTGAAGAGGTAATTATAGTCTCCGATCCAGACTTCCGCAAAGGGCAGGACGGAGCGGGATATCTCGTAGGGACAGAGGCCGGTGGAAGCGCCCAGTTGCTGCGCCTGTTCGACTGTGAGCGGGGACTGATCGAGTAACCGTGAAGGCTGGATGCCGCTTCGGACCCAGAGGTCCGTCTCATGGCGGCGACAACGTCCCAGGGGATCGCAGGTATGGAGCTGGCTTTCGATGGCGTGTTCCCTCTGGTTGCGCTGGATGTGATAGCGCAGACGGGAGTCCTCCACGAGCATGGCTTCCAATTGATTCCGCGCCTGGATCTGGCCGGTCGATTTCCCACTGAGAAAGATGAGCCGTTCGAACTGTCCCTGACGCAGTTGTTCAAGGGCCAGTTCGAAAACAAGGCCCGTCTTGCCGAACCCGGTGGGTGCTTCGAAGAGGGTAATCTGCTTTTGGTTGAGGGCGGCCCAGAGATTTTGAGCGGCTTCAGACTGGCCTTCACGCAGTTTTTGAAAGGCGGGTTTAAACCTGAGGTGGCGAAGGCGTTCGAGGCTATGCCTGCGATCTTCAAGGAAACCAATCCATAGTCGTGCCTGGCTGGAAATAAGTCCTGCCGCTTCCTTGTCGTTGAGCGGGACACGTTGAGTCAGGCCTTCAGTGATCTCGACAAAAAGAACTTCTGCATTGAGCCGTTTACGAGAGTATTCCGGGAGATGGGCAGCCAGTTGCCGGTAAGCGGCAATTTGCCTGAAATAGGCGGGGTAGTTCGAGTGAAGTTCTTCCGGGTCGGTTGGGAGCGGTGTCGTTACCGTCTTGATTTCCCGGAGGAGGAGGTTTTTACCGCGAGGAATGAGCTGATCGATCCGCCCCTGCAAATGGAACTGCCAGTTTGCTTCTCGCCAGATTCCGTTAATGGGAACTTCAAAGGTGCTATCCGGATCAGTTTTTGCGGCGGCTTGCCGGAGCTCATTATGCCACTGGGTCCCGACTTCTGCGCGCCACCGTCCGGTCCTAAGAGGCGGACTTTCCTGAGGATAGAGGCTGTAGTTGGCAAATTCACCAACACTGAGCCTGACAATACGATTGTGGGTATCTATGTCCATGCAGTCTGTCTTGAGCGATCAGCTCAAAAACAGGTGAGCATGGATTAGCGCAGATTGCCAGCGGTCTCGTTACCTGGCGGAGAAAAAACGCTGTCCGGCACATCCGCATTGAGCTGGATTGACTCGTAACTCAATTCACGGAAGACCTCACCTTCGCTGCGGTATTGATAGCCCATAGGGAACCAGACGCCCTGAATTTTCTTCATGCGGGTGGGGTATATAGTGGCCTCGACATGACGGCCGCTGCGGTAGACATCAGTGACCATTTTGAGGATGAAAAAACGTTTCTGGTCGAAGAAATAATCGACAAGTTGACCGGTGCTGAGCGTAGCCCGGACGAGGAATGCGGGGCGACTGGCGGCTTCAGTTTTACCGACGTATTTAAAAGTATGGCCCTTATCCTGATAATTCATGAGAGCCCCATAAAAATCGGAACGCTGGATGAGGCTTGGCATTTGCAGGGCTGTAAT
>CAYQCG010000198.1:0-4742 GCA_964415925.1 uncultured Puniceicoccaceae bacterium
GGATATGGAATCAAATAATAAAGCCTCAAATGTTCGGATAGGGTCATTCCTGTTCGCAGCTGTGTTCATTGCGGGATTTGTCATGGGTAATTTTTTACCCATAACCTCTTTTCCCTCTGTCGATGAGGAAGAGCCAATAGCGCCAGCGGCGCCTGCCAGTGCGATGCAACTCCCCAGCCTTTCCACCCCTGAAAGTGACGTTTCCCTTGCTATCATCGAGGAGGATACAATTAAGGTTGCTCAACAAGGAGAGATCGATTCCTTGCTGGCCGATTTGACGGAAGCCCGTCTCAGGAATGAAGAACTTGCGGCACAGTTACAGGAGATTGAAGATCGTGAAGAGCAACGCCAGGAAGCCCGTCAAGCTCGTGCCGATGCCTTTCGCGCACAGCGCGTAGATGCCAACGTAGCCCGCTTGAACGAGTGGTTTGGGTTCAATCCGTCACAGGAAGCTTTACTTCGGGATTTCCTTGCAGAGCAGGGTTGGCGTGTGAATCAGGAAGAATTAAATGCATTCCTGCAGGGTATATTATCACCGGAACAGCTTGAACAATTTCAGCCCTATTTGGCTTATCAGGATCATACTGAGCGCGAAGCGATTGCTAACCGACGCCTGTCCTTCCTGCAAAGCAGCATGAATCTGGATCAGAACCAAAAAGACGCCCTTTTCCAGCAATTCTACGATATCCCGAGTGATTTCCCCGGTGACGATTTGCGTAGCCAGATTGCCTCCGAAACAGGGATCCCGCAAGACGCACCGGAATTTGAACAGGCACTTCGCGAATACATCAAGCAGGACCGGCTGGTTCGCGCTGAAGGTATCCTTACTGAAGATCAGTTGCGTGTTTACGGCCAGCAGCTGGATCTTTTCATGCAACGCTTTGGCAGCCAGGCAGGCAGCGGACCGAGGACAGGTAGAGGGGGAGGCCCCAATTCGGGTCCTGGCAATCGCTGAGTATGTATACACTCTATTGCTATCAGTTGATGGTCGACAATAGTGAGAATTACTTCCATACTCAATGCTTTCCAAATGTCCTTTCGATACCCATCTCATAAATTCAGTCTGTTGTTGGCTTGTTTGCTAGGATTTATCATTGGATTTGCTGCTCCACGGATCGGATTATCTGATAATCAACCTGAAAACGCTTCTGAGCCAGTGCCCGTGATTGAACTGGTCTCTCCGGAATTCTCACAGGAAGCTGCGCTGATCGAAGGGCATTATCTGCAAATGGTCGAAATGGAAGCCGACCTTAGCGAATTGATGGATGGAATGACTTCAGTGGAAGAACAGAATACTCTGTTATATAGTGAGCTAGAGGAGTACAGGTTTCTCGAAGAGGTACGCGACGCGATTCAAGGCAAGCATAAGGAGCTGAAAATTGAATCAATCATCGGGCGTATTAACGAATGGTTCAGTTTAAGTCCGGAACAGCAGGCAATACTGGAGGCGCACCTGATTGAAAATAATGGTATCATCAGGCTGGGCAGAATGCGCAACTTGCTACAGGAAACACTCAGCGAAGAGCAACTTAAACAACTTAAACCCTACCTTCGCTTCGAGGATTACAACCAGCGTGACATGGTCGCCACAAAACGTGTTGGCCAGTTACAGGAAATGTTGAATCTAACCAAGGCTCAGAAAAACGCCTTCTATGATTATTTTTATAACACAACGCGTAATTATCCTCCCAGGGAGGTGGTCCAATCCCTTCAAACTGAAAGCGGCATAAACCCAAAGGATCCGGCTTTCCGTGAATTGTTGCGGGAATATATCATTCAGGATAATGTTCTACGGGCGAACAGCATTCTAACGCCCGAACAAGTCCAGACATACCAGAAAATGCTTAATTTCCAACTGCGTGAACGTCAGGAGATCAGGTCGACACTGGCAGAAAATCGTCAAAGCCCTTAGAATATGCCGTCTAGACGATCATTGAGGTAAGCTTCAACATCCGGCTTCTCCGGTTGCCTGAGGATATGATTTTCCCAGGCATCCCGCTCGAAGGCCATGACCCGAAGATCCCAGGTGCAGGCGATGAGTCCTTTCGGTGTAGTTTCTTTCCAGGCTGTTGGATCTTCCAATGGTGATATAAATGTGTGGTGATAGAGCTCCTTCACGGCAGTCCACCAGTCAATGAAGCAAAAATGGCCACCCCGTCCTGTATGCAGACCGACAAAGCCCAGTTTGTAGTTGTCCGCGTCCGCCGGTAACTCGCTCAAATGGGCAATCGCAAGTGTTTCAGCCGCATGGATGGCAGCGTCGGGTGGGCCGCCAGAAGCATAGGAAAGCCCGTAGTATTTAAGCCGCCATTCACCGAACTTCAGAAATTTGATGAAACGGATAGGCCTCGGCCGGTATTTGGGTATATTCATCGTCAATATGCCGGAATTAGCTGAAGTTGAATATTATCGCAAGCAGTGGGACGTCGGGTTGGGTTGTCGAATCATTAACGTCATTATGCATCCGGAAGCCCGTGTCTTCAGGGGAATGAATGTCATGGCGCTTCAGTCAGGTCTTAAACGCAGCACCTTGAAAAACTCACACGCACATGGCAAGCAGATGCTTTTTGAGTTCAGTGGCGGAAAATGGCTGGGCGTTCACCTGGGGATGTCTGGCAGAACACTTACGCAACCCAAAGACTTTATCCCCGACAGACACGACCATCTCGTCCTTTTCACCTCTACAAATGCACTTGTTTATACGGATCCCCGTCTGTTTGGACGTATCCGCTACGACACAGGTAAGCAACATCCTGACTGGTGGTTACGGCTTCCTCCCGATTTACTTTCGGACGAATTTACCCCTGAGGTCTTGAAAAGATTCCTGCAACGTCGCGGCAATGCACCGATCAAGGCAGTCTTGCTCATGCAGGAGCGTTTTCCCGGCATTGGAAACTGGATGGCAGACGAAATACTTTGGCGTGCACGTATCCGGCCCTCAACGCTTGCCGGGCAGATCCATCGCCAGCGGCTGACTCGCCTTTATGATAAGATTCGCGAGGTTTGCTGCGATGCCCTCAAGGTCATTGGCGGCAATAATAGCGATCCGCCGGACACATGGCTATTCAATCACCGCTGGAGGGATAATGGAAATTGCCCGCAAACAGGTGTGGCCTTGAAGCGAGAGGAAATCGGTGGGCGAACGACCTGCTGGTCTCCTAAATGGCAGCGTTAGCTTTGCCTTGAATTACCTATCTTGGAATCTAATGTTCAGGCATGAAAATTACCCTTTTTCTGTTATTGATCTTAATTTCCACCATCGCCAAAGCGGAATTCCGGGTTTACGAAATAGGGGGTGGCGCTCTCGTTCAGGAAGATGGAAAGAATATACTGTTTTATCAGAAAGATTTAATTTCACCACCGGGAGTGCAGCCGCGCTCACATTACATACATCCGCTTTATGCATTGGATGGTTCGGTTCTGACGGTGAATTATCCGGAAGGGCACTTGCACCAGCGAGGTCTGTTCTGGGCCTGGCCACAGGTGCTGGTGAACAACCGGCTGATAGCGAATCAGTGGCAACTGAAGGGTATCCGCATGCATGTAACTGACTTTGTCACGCTGGAGACAGAGAACGGTCTGATGATGAATATGACGGTCCACTGGACATCACCCGAATACAAGAATGATGCAGGAGAAGAAGAGCCGTTTCTGCGTGAGGAAACCAGTGTTCTCATCCATCCACGAAAGGACAATTATCGGGTCATTGACTTTACACTTGGAGGTAAAGCGCTCACTTGGGGAGTTAAACTGGGAGGCTCCGAGGACCGTAAAGGTTATGGCGGTTTTTCCTACCGCATCAAACTGCCGGAGGACCTCACTTTCAAAGGCCAATACGGAGAGGTTGAGCCACAGGTAACCGGTATGAGGGAAGGTCCCTGGATGGACATCCGGGGCGATTTGACTGAAAGTGGCAGGGCCGGTGTTCTGGTTGTTCAGCACCCGAAAAATCCGGGATATCCCAACGAATGGGTCTTGCGGCGTGAAGGCAGTATGCAGAACGCGAAGTTCCCCGGCCGCGAACCCGTCGAAGTGCCAACCGAAAACACCGGACCGGGCTTGCGCTACCGTATGGTCATCTATGAGGGTGAACTTGACGAAGGAGACCGTGTTGGCCTCATTGAGGAATATCAGCAGAATTAGCTAAAATTCCAGCTGGTTGGTGCGCTTGAGGGGTTTGAGGCCCGTAATGCTCCAGCCTTTGTCGGTCAGGACGCGGCCCTGCGGGGTGCGCTGGAGGTAACCTTCCTGAATGAGATAGGGCTCGTCGACTTCTTCCAGGGTGTGCTGTTCCTCACCGACTGCCACGGCGAGAGTGCCGAGGCCGCAGGGGCCGCCCTTATAGTTTTCCGCCAGTGCGCGGAGGAGACGCTTGTCCATTTCGTCGAGGCCGTACTGGTCGATTTCCAGTAATTCGAGTGCGCTTTCAGAGACTTCGCGGTTGATTTTTCCTTCGGCGCGTTGTTCTGCGAAGTCGCGGACAAAGGAGATGAGGTTGTTGCAGATTCGGGGAGTGCCGCGGGCGCGTCCGGCGATCTCGGCGGCACCATCCTCGTCGATCTCTATACCGAGCAGATTGCAGGAGCGGTGGACGATTTTCTGCAGGTCGTTGCGCCCGTAGTAATCGAGGCGTGTCTGCAAGGTATAGCGGCGGCGTTGGGGAGCGGTGAGTAATCCCTTGCGGGTGGTGGCGCTGACGAGGACCGCCCCCTTCTGGACGGACAGGGTGAGCGTCTCCCCCT
>CAYQCG010000199.1:0-4741 GCA_964415925.1 uncultured Puniceicoccaceae bacterium
GTCGTCGCCGCCCTCCACGGCACCCAGACCAATTTCTTCCAGCGCCCGTCCCTTGGCTTCCAACCGCCGCAGAACGTCCGCGTCGAGCGCGACAGCCGCGAAGCCCCCGTCCAGGTCCTGTGCGACACCGCCTCCGCCGCCAACGGGAATGACACCTCCGGCGCCCCCTGACCGTAATCGCTGAATCTAAAAATTAATTCAATTTTCAACGGGTTCTCAGGTCAGAATTTTCTTCAATCTAGGACGGTCAATGCCGGTTATGATTCGCGCGCCACGTTTATAGTTTATATAGGAGTAAATCCAGTTAAAGAAGACTGAAATCTTATTGCGAAGTCCGACGAGGAAGATAAGATGCACAAATAGCCAGGCCAACCAAGCGATATAACCAGTAAAGCGGAATTTTCCGACCATGGCTACGGCCCTTGAGCGTCCAATAGTTGCCATGCTGCCCTTGTCCCAGTAAGTGAAAGCTTCCCTGCTGCCGGGCTGAGTGTTACCATTATCCAGTTCCTCACTAATAAGCCTGGCCACATGTTTCCCTGTTTGCATCGCTGCTGGGGATACACCCGGAACGACCTGTACTTTCGGGTCAGTCAGGTTGATCAGGTCGCCCACAGCGTAAACTTCGGGATACCCCGGCAGGCTTAAATCAGGAAGCACCTAGATCCGCCCCGTACGATCGAGCTCAACACCCAGTTGCTCTGTCAGAGGATTTGCCGATACTCCGGCAGTCCAGATAATATTGGAAGCCTCAATGACCCTGTCACCTATACTCACCTTCTCGCTGGAGATATCTGTGACGCGCTCGCCGGTTATGATCTCAACACCCAGCTCTTTGAGTTGATTCTCAGCACTGGTCGACAAATCCTCGGGGAAATGCCCAAGGATGCGGTCTCCGCCTTCAACCAGTATGACTTTAGCCTCACTTGGATTGATACGACGAAATTCCCGGCTGAGGACATTGCGGGCCAGCTCGGACAAAGCACCCGCCATTTCCACACCGGTTGGACCACCGCCGATGACAACCAGTGTCATCAGCTTACGGATTTCATCCGTGTCCGTGTGGGATTCAGCTTTTTCAAAGGCCAGCAGGACGTTATGCCTGATGGTTGCAGCATCATCGACTGTCTTGAGTCCGGGGGCATAGGACTCCCAATCATCATTTCCAAAATAATTCGTCTGTGCGCCCATTGCCAAAACAAGATAATCAAATTCGAGTTCTTCACCGGATTCGAAACCAATCGTTTTGGCGTCAAGGTCGATGCTATCCACATCTTCCAGCAGGATAATGATATCCTTGCGTTTACGAAGTATTTCACGAATTGGTTGCGCAATGTCTGGAATGGCGAGACCGGCCGTCGCAACTTGATACAATAACGGCTGAAAAAGATGGTGATTCTGACGGTCTATCAGAATAATCTCGGCGTTGGCATGTTTGAATCGCTTGCAGAATTCAAGCCCGCCAAAACCCGCTCCAATGACGACTACACGCTTTTGTCTATTTGCCGCTGTTCGTTTTCCCATGGATATAGACTAGCAGGGATATGGCAGGAAACAAGAAACAGCAGATAATTAACAAATAGTTGTTATTCCTCTTCCATGAAGAGATCGATCACTAATGGAGCCTCAAATAGCATGAAATGAAAAACTTCCCTTTTAGCGCGGGGCGATGAATCCACTCCCAGGTTACAGCCATGGATTACGGTTGGTAAAGTTAAACGAGCGGGGAAGCCAAGATCACTCAAACGGTTCTTGAACGTACCGACCGCCATATTGCAGATTTCACCAATTACATCGCGGACCATATCCAGCTCAGCAGTGTCCAAACCTGTCATGGTGCCGGTTATCTTTCGCGCTAGGATCTCATCCATATATAAATAAACCATTCCGTTAGCCTCACCGGCAAAGCCAATGCTGCCCACAATGAGCGGATCCTTGCTTCCAGCCTTGTAAAAAGGGCTATGCTCTCCAACAAGCTCTTCATGTGAGAAACGTCTGATAAATTCAGGGCCTGTCTGAATCATCGTCTCACACACAGAAGTAATCGAGAATACAAGGAATTCCTGTATTTCATCAATCGAAGGGAAAGAAGCTTTCTGTAATGTCATAATTATTAAAGACAAATAGGAACCGGCGCGAAAACACGGAAGCAGTCATGAAAATGATCGGTCAACTTTGGGATGCCTTTAACAGAATTCATCCGGATCAACTATATCCGAAAGAAATTACGGGTGTTCTCTGTCACCTTCAGCGCGAATTGCCTGAAAGGTAATTCAAAGAGGTGGCTCAATGCTTCTGCCGTTAGACGAAGATATGAAGGTTCGTTGGGCTTTCCACGGTGAGGTTCGGGTGTCAGGTATGGACTGTCTGTTTCGACCATGAGAAAATCCATTCCCTGCTTTAACGCCGCCTCCCGGATGTTTTCACTCTTTTTGTAGGTTAATATTCCTGTGAATGAGCCTCTCCCACCCCGATTGTTCAATTGCTGAATTGCTTCCGGTCCTTCGGCAAAGCAATGAAAAACGACCCTGTTCCAGTCGACTCCGCTTTCATCGACGCTCTGGAGGGTGTCATCAAAGGCTGCGCGGCTGTGCACGACCACAGGCAGGTCATGCTTTCTTGACCACACCAATTGATCTCTCAAGGCCTCTTTCTGCCAGTGTATGACCCGGTCAGCCGCTGTCTTGTCTTTTGGCAAACGAAAATAATCAAGGCCCACCTCACCCAAAGCAACAGGCTTTAGATCTTCCCGCATGTAGGCATCCAGTTTTCCTGTATGCCCTGCCCATTCGGCATTTACGACACTGGGGTGAAGTCCGACAGTGTAATGGATACGTCCGGGGTAGCTGAATGCCATTTCCTTATATAGATCCCAGTCCGGAGGCTCTGTCCCGATGGTAATCATTTCCTCAATCCCGGCACTCGCGGCCCTGTCGAGGATCACGTCCAGATCATCGACAAAACGTGAAAGATGGCAATGGCTGTCAATCAGCATTCCAGCAGACTCTTACAATCCTCTTCCCCGTGACAACAGGAAACTAGTCCGTCAAAGAATGGTCAGCAGAAACTTTTTATGGTAAAGTGATGAAATCTTTCCCAAATCCTTATCCAAAATTCAAAACCAACCCTTGAAAGCTTTTGCCTTCATCAGCGACAGTCTGTAAGGAAACTACGAACCATGGAAAATGTAATCATACTAGGTACCGGATGTGCAGGCCTGTCCGCCGCGATATATGCAGCTCGGGCTAATTTGGAGCCACTTGTCCTGGAAGGCGGACAGCCTGGCGGCCAGCTTACAACCACTTCCGAAGTAGAAAACTTTCCCGGATTTCCGGAAGGGGTAGACGGTTTCAGCCTGATGGACAATTTGCGTAAACAGGCGGCCCGTTTCGGAGCCCGTTTTGAACATAATCTTGTCGAGCGTGCTGAGTTGAGTAAGGAGGTCAAAAAGCTTCATGCCGGCGATAAAGAGTATGAAACCAAGGCTCTGATCATTTCGACCGGTGCATCACCGAGGTTGCTGGGAGTTCCCGGAGAAAAGGAAATGTTCGGCGGTAAGGGTGTTACTACGTGTGCAACCTGTGACGGTGCCTTCTACCGGGACATGGATGTCGTCGTTGTCGGGGGCGGTGACAGTGCCGCAGAAGAAGCCCTCTTTCTGACACGCTTTGCCTCAAAAGTCTATCTTGTCCACAGACGCGACGAACTTCGGGCTTCTCAAATAATGGCCGACCGAGCCTTGAGTCATGAGAAAATTGAGCCCGTCTGGGATAGCGTAGTGGAGGAAATCTTAAGCGACGAAAACGGTGAGGCACGGGCGGTGAAGCTGAAAAACCGTAAGACGTCTGAAAGCAGTGAGTTAGCAGTCAAAGGAGTGTTTATCGCGATCGGTCATATCCCCAATACGGAGCCTTTCAAAGGCCAGTTGAAACTGGACGACCAGGGATATTTTATATCTGAAGCAGGGAGTCAGGTTAAAACCGGTATAGAGGGAGTGTATGTTGCTGGTGATTGCGCAGACCACGTTTATCGTCAGGCTATTACTGCTGCCGGAATGGGCTGCCAGGCGGCCATAGAGGCAGAACGCTGGCTCGCTGAACACCCCCTGAATACACCGACAACGGCACAGGCAACCGCATAAAACTGATAGAGATTCCCATAAGGGTGTCCTGAATTAGAGCCGTTTAGGGAACTCATGCGACTGTTAAGCTTAATTTATAATGATTCTAATTCTTACTAGATGTATTGATTTTTAGAATCATTCCAATTACGTTAAGGACAATATGGGATTGAACAATGAAATACGAACACAATTAAACCAGGCTCTCGGCCATTGCGGTTTACGCGCAACCAGACAGCGTGAGCATGTGTTCGAAGTCCTTCTCAAACGAAGAGACCACCCAACTGCGGATGAAGTATATGCCAGAGCTAAAAAAGACATGCCCTCAATTTCACTCGCTACGGTTTACAACTGCCTCGATACACTTGTTGAGTGCGATCTGGTCAAAAAACTGAACTACGAGCGCGAACCGAGTCGCTTTTGCCCCAATCAGGGCGACCACGCACATTTCATGGATGAGGATACCGGCCGTGTTTATGACATCGATTTACCGGAAGGCATTGTTGAAGACTTGTTGTACCCCGGTGGCATCTCATTTATCGCTGCTCCGTCCGGTGTCGGCAAAAGCGTCATGACCTATATTGTCGCTCGCGAGCTTGCCGTAGGTGGCGTTTATCGTGG
>CAYQCG010000200.1:0-4707 GCA_964415925.1 uncultured Puniceicoccaceae bacterium
TTAATATAGAGAATTCCTTGCGCCGTTTGGGACATGGTGTCCTCTTGCAGTCGGTCATTGCTGATATTATGGACGAGCAGCGAATGCGGTATATTATCGGGAAACTAAAACCCGAAATAATCTTCCATGCAGCAGCTCATAAGCATGTTCCGATCATGGAGTATCAGCCGGGTGAAGCTTTAAAGAATAATACGCTCGGTACTGCCACATTGGCAGATCTCGCCATTGAACATAACGTCGAACGCTTTATCTTTATTTCTACCGATAAAGCTATCAATCCCACAAGTGCCATGGGTGCCAGCAAGCGTTTGGCCGAATTATACTTACAGGCGCAGAACAAATCTAACGGTGTCGTTACTCGATTTATGGCCGTCAGGTTCGGAAACGTTCTTGGTTCTTCTGGAAGTGTGATCACGATTTTCAGGCGCCAAATTTCCGAGGGCGGTCCGGTAACAATCACCCATCCGGAAGTAACACGATACTTCATGACTCCACAAGAAGCGGTTGGGCTGGTGTTACAGGCTGCAACGATGGCTGAAGGTGGTGAGATTTTTGTCCTCGATATGGGGACTCCCATGAAGATTCTGGAGTTGGCCGAGCAAATGATACGCCTTTCAGGTTTGCGTCCCCGGGTGGACATTGATATTGAGTTTGTTGGCCTTAGGCCCGGTGAGAATCTATATGAAGAGGTCAGACATGAGAGGGAATCTCATGAACAAACCACACATGAACAGATTTTCCGTTTTAAGTCTGATGCCCCGAAACTGGAAGAAGTTAAGGAATGGCTGGATAGCTTACGGGTCGTTATCAATACAGAAGAGCGTAATCAATTGAAAGAGCGTATCAGAAACTACATTCCGGAATACTCTCCATACATTGACTAGTAATCTACAGGATAGCTGTTACCATTGGCATCCGAGAATACAATCTGCCGTAGTTGTTCATCTATCTCACTGAAATGTACTTGTAATTCCTCATTCAATACGTCACCAATCTGGTAGGCGACACCCTCGACTATAATTAGAGTATTTTCACTATCTGCGCGAACAGCATTCAAAGTCAGGCTTTGAATAAATGCATTACCTTTGTTTAGGGGTATAGTATCCCCTCCAGATGGTGTGTCCTGTTCCATGCTCGTGGTATCTTCCCTTGTAACTTCTGCCACACTGCTTATTGAATCTACCTGATCCACGCGATTCTCGGATTTACTAACCACAACCTGCGCTCTTTCGATTGGGCTGGAGAGTCTTTGGGCAATGCTGGACGGCGAATACTGATTCGTTTGCAAAGAAGGATCTGCCGCTTCATTGGCCACTGGCTCGGATACATTTCCTCCCATTAGCAGCGAAATTAAATAGAAAGCACCCCCACCTAATACCACAATTACAAGAAGAGCTACTAGTAGCGTTAGCATAGGATTTTTCTTCGCTTCCGTTTTATCTTCAGCGATTTCTTTCTCAGGCTTAACTCTTTTCTCAGATTCTGGTTTCTCAGTCGGTTCGTGCTTATCTGCTTCCGCTTCTTCCCCACTATCGGCCTCTGTCTTTACCTTGAGTTTGGGTTTTGCCGTAGGCGGTTCTGAAATAGCAGGTGTTTCTTCAGCTTCTGTATTAGTTTCCTCAGCCACCGGAGATGTATCTATTTCTTCGGATTCACTTGGTGGTAGTTGTGAACTTAATTTGTTGGCAGTAATTGAGTCCTTGGAAGGTATATTTAACTTTGGCTTAACCGGTTCTTCTGGTTTGGATTGTGTTGCCTTCTGCTTATCTGATCCACTGATATTAAGTTGTGGTTTGGGCGAAGTTACAGGTTCGTTATCAACAGATTTCTTCGGCGTTTCAGGTATTTTAAGGCTCGGTTTCTTGCTTGCTTCTTCTTTGGAGGCAGGTATCGACGCACCTTCTTTTGCGGCTTTACCAGGTATCTTCAGTAGCGGCTTCTTCAGCTCTTTCTTTTCCTCTTTTGAAGTAGCTTCGCTGGATTCGTCCAGTGAAGGATTTTCACCGCGGTTCTTTTTGAGCGAAAGTTTTAGCTTACCCGGTTTTTTTTCGGGCTCTTGATCAGAAGTATTTGATGTAGGTGACTCCGGCATGGTCGCTGAATATGATTCCTTGATTACTGATTTGTTGCACCCTGATCCTTAATTCTGGGCTGAAATATTCTCCTTCTCCATAGGATTCGGTCTTATCTTTGCTGCCGTCATAGAGCAAAACCCGTTTGGTTTTAGCCAACACCCCCCGTACCTCTACGTTGCCGAGGTAGGCGAGAATCTCCATGTCTGGTTCGGGTTGCGAATTCGCAGTCGGCGGGAGTGGAACTGAAGGGCCTTCAGGTTGTGCTGTTACCTCGGCACTGGATTCCAATACAGGTTGCTTGGAAGGTGGTGGTTCCGGTAGAGGCTGTGGTGATTCGGGAAGTGGCTGTTCCACTGCGGGTTCCGGCTCCAGCGTCTGAAATCGAACAGCTTCAAGGTCATTGCCTGTCGTTACTGATTTGGCAGCATCCTCATTATTTAAGTTTGTTTGAGGATCCTCATTACTCAGGGCAACTGCTTCGTCTTTACCACTAAAGGTAAAGATAATCAGGGCTACTCCACCACCGGCCAGGGAAGCGACTGCAAGCACTATGAGTATAAGTGTGACCAGACTGGGTCCCTGCCTGCTCGGTCGAATAAAATTCTGGGGCGCAGTGGGTTCTTGTGAAGGTAAAGCATTGGGTACGACCTCTGCAGTACGTTGCTGGGCCTGTGCTTTTTTCAGTGCGTCATTAATCAAGCTCATTTTATTTTAAGCTCCTTTTCCGCGCGGCGAACATCCCACCACGTTACGCGATCCCTGTTTTTAACATAGGAAGACAGCACTGCTTTGTCACACACATTATTGATTATACGTGGTATTCCCTGTGAAATGTTGAATATTTTCTTGCAGGCACGAGCTGTAAACTGGGGTCGTCCCATACCACCTGCAGTCGTCAAACGATGCTGGATATAACCAACCATTTCATCAAATGTCAGTTTCTTCAGGTCGTAGTAAACCTGGATTCGCTGGCGGAGTTGTCTAAGGCGTTTCTGTTGCAGTTTTTCCTTCAGTTCCGGTTGCCCCATTAGCACAATCTGCAACAACTTTTGAGTATCGGTCTCCAGATTAGATAACAGCCGTATATGTTCCAGGGTTTCGAAATCAAGATTGTGCGATTCGTCAATGATCAGAATGATATTCTTTTCCTCCTCTATCAATTGTAGCAGCAACTGGTTTAAATGGTGCTGGAGGTCAACTCTTGAACTGGGTAAGTTGGTTTCACCCAACTCCGTCAGGATGGCCTTGAGCATTTGAGTTTCGCTCATCCGCGGATTCAGGATTAAAGCAGTCTCATAATTTTCCGGATCCAGTTCCTCCAACAACTTGCGGCATAATGTCGTTTTTCCGCAACCCACTTCACCTGTGAGGACAATAAAGCCCTTCTTTTCTTCGATGCCATAACGCAAATGCTGCAAGGCATCCTGATGCGTCGGACTCAGGTAAAGATAGCGTGGATCAGGACTGATGCTGAACGGCATTTCCCGCAAGCCATAGTACTCCTTGTACATACTGTTTATTTCGTTTCCACGATTATGAATTCAGCCATAGCATAAACGCATGTCCATTAAAAGTTTCGATTTTTCTTTCCATTAATCGACTGCAAGCTTATAACGACAATAGGGTAATTTTATGAAGCGGTTCTTGGCAAAACTGGGTTTAATTGCATGTGCTTTGGGCTGTGCCGGGTTGTTGACAGCAGTCGGTAGTGAAGCACTCCATACCTGGCGTGAACAAAAGGCGGTTGAGGAGAATGCGCAGCTTTTGAAACACCGTCTGGAGCAGCTGCAGCAGGAAAAAACACAAAAGACTGCCTATCGTGAACGCTATTTTAACGATCCTGCTTTTTTTGAGAGTATTGTTCGCGAAAAACTGGGATATGTGAAAGCAAATGAGGAAGTGTATTATTTTGGGGTAGCACAACCCTGAATAATACCTTTAGGGTTAGCTTCAATAATGTCGCTCTAACCCTCGATACACGAAATCAATGACTATCGACTCACTCATTGACGACCCGGATAGGCTTCGTCGTGCCTATGCCGAAGCAGGCCAGGAACATGTCTTCCAATACTGGGACGATCTGGACGAGGCTGCGCGGCAAAAGTTGCTCTCAGAGGCAGCCGAAATTGATCTTACAGAGGTTAATCAACTGGTTCAGTTACACCTGAAAGCAGATGTCGGAGATAAGATTGATTATGAGTCCCTTGAACCTGCACCGTATATACCCCATCCCGAGAAAGGAGGAGATCAGAAAGAATGGAATCAAGCCCATCAACTCGGAGAAGAAGCCCTTCGCTGCAATCAGGTTGCCGCTTTTACTGTCGCCGGAGGTCAGGGTAGTCGACTCGGATACGAAGGCCCCAAGGGCACTTTCCCCGCAACGCCGGTAAATGGGAAGACTCTTTTCCAGGTCTTTGCAGAGAAATTATTGGCTGCGCAGGAGCGTTACCAATGCATGCTTCCCTGGTTTATCATGACAAGCCATGCCAATCACGAAGCAACCCGTGAGTACTTTCAGGAGAATAACTGTCTGGGTTTAAATCCTGAGCAACTCTCGTTTTTTATGCAGGGAAGGATGCCTGCGGTTGATCCTGAGGGTTAAATACTTTTAAGCGCAACAGATACGATCGCA
>CAYQCG010000201.1:0-4705 GCA_964415925.1 uncultured Puniceicoccaceae bacterium
ACACCCGGCAGTAATTGTCGTTCAGGATAGTCCTCTGCTCCACCGCTCCCGGGCGATGCGTGGCTCGGTGTCGTTATTCTGAGAGTGTCGGATGCTCAATCAATCGCCTGTAATCGTCCACTGTCCCGTTCGAAAGACAGCACTCGATGATTTGCTTTCCCAGCGGTATTAAGTCCGGTGAATCAAAATTGGACAGTTCGCGCCGGAAGAACTCGTAAAGGATCTCTGCCCCTTGATCATAAGCTTCAGTTCCCACTTCAGGCTGTTTGTCCACCTCGAAGAACCAAGAGCCGATTTGACGTCCTTCAACAATGATGGAGGTCGGGTTCCAACCAAGAAGCGGACACCTCGATGGCTTGACCTGATGGTCGTTGAAGACGGCTCCGCCACGGCGTGCGAGGAATTCGCGCGCTATCCATTGCGGCATGAAACTGACCTCCCAGCAGCCAATGTGCTGGTTCGGTATCAGCACATATTTGACCTTTGGCGTCTTCACGATCTGGTCAAGCAACAGGTTCGCCTGGTCGACCCGTCGACCCGTCGCAAAGGGCCAGTACGATCCCACGCCTTCGGAAGACATGCCTTCTGTCTCGACAATACTGGGATTCGCATGACCGCGCGGCGCGACCAGCCTCCAGATCCAGGCAAGGGCAGGCGGCAGCAGGTGGAACATGCCTATGATTCCGTAGGTGGGGCGTTCATGCGTACAGGCGGGGCAGCGCACCCCGAAGCTGCGCACATCCACCTCGACCGCTCCTTCCACGATACCCGGCACGATCTGGCGTGGAATGATCACCCGGGGGTTGGGGCAGGGCTTTCCCGGCTCATCTTCTATATGGTCCCAGATCAATGCCGTGCTTTGCGGTGGCGCCTGGATATTCAGGAAGAGCAACCCTTCCCTGGGGTGGATCGTCAGTTCTTCCAGATGCGGGTCCGTCCCATATTCCGTGATGTGGTTGACCCGCACAAACCAGGCGTCCTCCGCGTCCATCAGCCCCAGTTTTCCTTTGGCACGATCCAGCGACGGGTGGCACAGTGCCATGTCATCCGTTACCGGTCGCAAGTCGCAGGACTGCGGCAGGCTCAACTCGCGGATTTCTCCGTCCACCGTGTTCCGGCCGAGGCGCAGAGAGCCATCCGGCTGCCGGTGGACCTGCTCCAGCATCTCGCTCTTGCCCCCGCCACTCGCGCCCTCATGGGAAATCACGATCTGTGTTTCATACGGTGTGACCACCTGGACGGTGGAACAATGCATGGTCAGCCATTGCTCCTCTTCACCTTGGTTCAGCAAGACTCCATAAATCCCCTTCTTGGCGCTCGGGCCCGGATACAGGTTGTAGCTGAACAACTCGTGCATCGTGTCCAGACGGTTGTGCACGACTACCTGTTTCCCTGCAAATTCCGTGTGACGGTAAGGTGGGGCCACATAGATAACCGCTTTCGGGTCAAAATCCTCCGGCACTTCCTCCGGTCCCAGCATGCCCTGCAGCAGGGCCAGGCCCAACGCGAAAAAGCCCGCGTTATCCGGCGCGATGACCAGCGCGTCCTTGCCCTTGCCGACCATGCCTGCGCGGAAAGGAAACATTGCCAGCGGTTGTGTCCCGAGCCACTCAAGGGTTTCCTTGCGCAGTTCGTCGAACGGCTTGCCGAAACGCTCATGGTAGGTTGGCTTGTCGGTCGGTCGCTCGTCGCCGATTACCATGCAGTCGGGATCACGCCGCCGCATATACGTTTCGGTGTAGTTGGCCGAAATACCATTCTTGACAGCACAGACACGCACCTCCACGTAGCGGCCATTGCCCGGTATGTCATACGCCACCTCATGCCAGCCCGTTTCATCCTGGTCGCGCACGGCCAGTTTACGCAGATCATCCGGCGTATCGGGCACTGTCACCGAAGGTGCACGGCTGAGTATCTCCTCAACCTCTTTCGGCAAACTATAATGGATTTTCGGGTGTTGGAAGGACTGCGTTGTACTCATAAGCGCAATCTACCGACGCAAATCCGAAAAGTCTCCGCACATGCTTGTAATTATACGCATTATGTGACATCAAAATAAGACAAAATATATGCCTTCCATTGCCCAGCAAGTCCTTTTACGTCGCCTCCAGCGTTCGGGAGATATCGAGAGAATCATCGACGATGTCCAGACCTTGACCCAAATGCGGCCTCATTATTGTGAAGATATGACCACCTCCGGAAACCAGACAGCAGAGCTCTCCGTACCCCTGCATGTCGGTACTATAAACGTGGGCTGCCTGGTTATCCGGGAAAAACTTAACCCGCGTCACCGCGAGGCCCTGAAACGCTGGATTGCCTCCCTCTTCCAGCAGACCGCCAACCGAATGCTCCACCATAACCATTCCACTGAGCATGAAGTCCTGCCCGGGAGTATTGGCAAAGCCGCACGAATCCTGCAGAAGAACTACCAGGAGGACATATCTCTCACCTCAGTCGCCAAACAAGTCAACCTCAGCCGCGAACGTCTCTCCCGGCTGTTTCATGAAAGCCTTGGCCTGACTTTTTCAGACTATCTCAACATGGTCCGCCTCGAACGTTCCCGCTATTACCTGCAGCACACTACCGATAAAATAGCCGATATCGCATTTGCAAGCGGCTACCAGTCTGTTTCGCAATTCAACCGCCGGTTCAAGTCAGCCGAAGGGATATCCCCCCGTGAATATCGCCAGCGCACGAAGCAAAACACCGCTCAGGACTTATCTTATGTCGAATAGAGCACTTCGCCCAGCCTCCAATTGTCCCGGAATCCGCGATCCCAGACAGTTACTCTATAATGTTTTACGTTGAACCAATGCAAAGCCTGCAAATTTATCAGCACTGACTGCTGAAGAGCTTCCTGCGGAACCAGAAGGCAACATTGACAAGTGCGATCATCACCGGCACCTCGACAAGTGGCCCGATAACAGCTGCAAATGCAACCCCTGAACTAATACCGAAAATGGCCACGGCTACAGCAATAGCCAATTCGAAATTATTGCTGGCCGCGGTAAACGAAAGGGTAGTGCTTTGCTTGTAGTCAGCACCGACCACACGACCCATGAGAAAACTGACAACGAACATGACCACAAAGTAAATTGTCAAGGGTACCGCCAGAAGTAAGACATCTCCTGGCAATTCAACAATACGATCACCCTTGTAACTGAACATCAGTACTATAGTGAAGAGCAGGGCAATGAGTGTTACCGGGCTGATACGCGGTATGAAGGTTTGCTCATACCATACGCGCCCCTTCAGCTTCAAGCCAACATACCGGGTTAGCATTCCAGCGAAGAACGGGATACCCAGGTAGATCAGAACACTCTGGGCTACTTCTGCCATCGTTATATCCACTACACTTCCTTGCAAACCGAACCAGCCAGGCAGGACAGTGATAAATACCCAGGCATATAAGCTAAAAAATAAAATCTGGAATACACTGTTAAATGCTACGAGCCCTGCCGCATACTCATTGTCACCTTCTGCAAGTTCATTCCAGACGATCACCATCGCAATGCAGCGGGCTAAACCGATCAAGATGATCCCTGTCATGTATTCGGGATGCCCCCGCAGGAATACCACTGCCAGCCCAAACATTAATGCAGGTCCTATCAGCCAGTTTTGCACTAGGGATAACGCTAGGATATTCCACTTCCGAAAGACTTGGTGCAGCTTTTCATAGCGAACTTTTGCCAAGGGAGGATACATCATCAGAATCAATCCGACAGCAATTGGGAGGTTCGTCGTCCCGGCCTGAAACTGGTTCAGGAAATTTTCCGCGCCCTCCCAGAGTGCGCCGATCATTACCCCTAATGCCATTGCTGTAAATATCCACACCGTCAGGTAGCGATCCAGGAACCCCAAACGCTTCTTCTGAGGATGACATGTCCCGTCGAGTGTATTATTATCAATAGACCCTGACATCATTGCATCGGTGTTGAGTTTAGGGCTTCCCTGTAGCCACATATGTAGGCATTGAAGACCATCCGTATCTCATCACGAATTCGACGGAAAGCAGCAATGACTTCTTCATCGGTTCCGGTTACTTTATCTGGATCGTTGAAACTCCAGTGATAGCGATTTATCTGCCCCGGAAAGACCGGGCATGCTTCATTCGCATTATCGCATACGGTGATGACCGTATCTATATTCTGGCTGAGGAAGGGCTCCAACGGTTTTGAAGTATGCCCTGATAGATCAATGCCGACTTCATGCATGACCTCTACTGCTTTGGGGTGTACCGAACCCTTCGGTTTTGAACCTGCGCTGTAAACCGTGAACAAATCCGCTGCGTTTTCACGAAGGAATCCCTCCGCCATATGGCTTCGGCATGAATTCCCTGTGCAGAGTATCAAGACATTTTTTATCATAAGTGTGATTAATATCTGTTCTGTTTTATAATGCTTGTGCCGTAATGGTTAGTGGATTGAGTATGGAATAGATCTTAAGTGTATTGCGTTCCTTGATACGGTAAATCCACATTTCAACTTCTTGCTGTGGGCTTAAATCCCGTCACTGTGATACTCAGGATGGTCGCACCGTCCTCACGAAAGTCCGTGATTTCCTTTTCACTCAAGTTTTCAGCCAGATCGCTTTCCGGTATTTCAACGATCCGCTCCTTCATCACAGTGACTTTGTTAAAGCCACAAGTTTCGATAATTCCAAGATACTCTTTCTTTTGTAGTGCTCCGGCGATACAGCCGACATA
>CAYQCG010000202.1:0-4701 GCA_964415925.1 uncultured Puniceicoccaceae bacterium
GAATTCCAGGAGAACTCTCGCAGGTTGAATCTACCCGGTGCTTCAGGATCCGATATCGGCTGGATCATACTGAGCTGACCTGGCTTGCAGGCGGCTTTCAAATCGCCCCAGCTTTCGATCCCAACGGATGGAAGTGCCTGAAGCGCAAAAAACGTTAGCAGGAAAGCACCCACCAGTAACACAATAGCCTGGAAAACGTCCGTGATCATGACCGCTCTCAAACCGCCCAGTATCGTGTAGATGGCTGTCGCTATGGAAATGCCCAGGATAGATACCAGAAAATTGATTCCAAAGAATGCCTCTAGCACTTTTGCCCCGGCATACATACTGATTCCGATGTGGACCAGAAGAGCTGACATGATGAATATAGCCGCAAGGAATGTGCGGGCGTTGGAACTGTATCGCTTTTCAACGTATTCCGGCAAAGTCGTGATCTTGCTGCGGAAATAGAAGGGCGCAAATACTATACCCAGCAGAATCAGGCAAAAGGAGGCCATCCACTCGAAATTTCCAACAACCAGACCGTGCTGGTAACCGGAAGCGGCGAGGCCGACGAGATGTATGGAAGAGATATTCGCACAGAATAAGCCCGTACCGATGATGGGCCATTTCAGGGAGCGTCCCCCCAGAAAGAACTGCTCGGAGGAGGTGTCCTTTCTAAATCCTGCAACAATGCCAACAGTGATAATGCCAATCAGGTATATGATTATAATAACCGTATCAATCAGCGAGATTCCCGTTTGCATGAGGTAAATCCAGAATATTCAGGGGTAGTAATTAATCGAGATCGATGACCACTTTTAAAGTTGTGTCTCCTTGTTTGTCTATAAAATGGTATGCATCCTCGTATTGCGAAAAAGGAAAGTGCCGCGTTACCAGCTTCTCGGTTATCATTGAGCCGTTACTGATCCATTCAACCGCCTGTTCGTAATCATTTTTTTGGTACATCAAGGTTCCAACCAGGCTCAATTCCCTGTCTCCGACAACCGACATGTCGACGCGTGGCCGTTCTCCAAAAACTCCCAGCACTATAATGTCACCACCTTTCTGAATACATTGGACAGCATCATCCAGTGCGGCTTCTGAACCGACAGCTTCAAACGCAACGGAAAATCCTGCCTCGCCAAACACCTCCCTTGCTTTGTCCGGCAGGTTTTCGTTTGCTACATTGCACGTCGCGTTCACACCGCAATCAACGGCTTTTTGTAGCCGAAAGTCACTCAGGTCGGTAATCAAGACTTTAGCCGCCCCGCGGCAACGGGCAGCCTGTGCGACAAGATTGCCGATCGTTCCTGCACCGCAAACAAGGACATTCTTCTCCTTCAGAGTGGGTATCCTGTTCGTTGAATGAGCTGCAACCGCAGCGGGTTCAATCAGGGCACCCTGTTCAAAGCTCAGTGTGTCAGGAAAGAGAACAATGCGCTCCTCGGGGACGATAAACAAGTCCTGGGCGCAGCCCGGTGCCTGAAACCCACTCACTTTAAGCTCGTCGCAGATATGATAATCTCCACGTTTGCAGGGATAGCATTTTCCACAGACTACTTGAGGAGAAGCAGTCGCCAGCATCCCCGGCTTGACCGATTTCACGCCTTCTCCCACCGCCTCGACGACCGCCGAATATTCATGCCCTTGTACTACGGGAAACGGTGTAAAGGGATGCTTGCCATGCCATACGTGGACATCTGTTCCACAAACACCGATTTTCTTAATTCGTAGAAGAATCTCCCCGGGTCCGGGTATTGGATCCGGTAGCTCCCTGTATTCTATCCTGCCGGGGCGGGTCATGATGGCTTGTCTCATTTTTGCCTCCTTTATTGCTCCATTTGCCAGCCATCACCCGCACCGGATATCAAGATCACGTTTCCCCATGCCGTATAATCTCCCGTCCGGATAATCGTTTTCACGCTGTTGCTGAATTCCTTCAACTTGGCATGAGAAATCACCTCCACCGCCACTCCCTCTCCAAATGACTCGGATACATCCCTTAAATACGTCGGGTTATGTTCGGCAGTATCCTGTGCCAGGATGATTTTCTCTACTGACTGTATCTTGCGTAATTCAGCCAGCACTTCTAGGATTGTCGGCTTTCCTTTCGACAGTGCTATATCGATGACTTCGACATGATCCGGACAGGCAAATCCGGCATCACTCACCATAAACATGTCGCCATGCCCCTGCCGGTTCATGGCGGAATCAATCTGGCGATTCACCATTCCTGCTTGTTTCATCCTCAGCCTCGGTAGGTTGTCTCGTTGACAACGGTCTGGTAATCATTCCAGGCTTTTTTGAACCGCAGGTATGCCTCCCGGCTATGGAAAACCTGGCTGTCATCCCACAATATGCGCCAGTCCCCGTTCGCTTCTGGCCAGAGAAATACCTGACCCCAAATCAAGCGGTTATTGGCATCGATACCGGGATGTTCCACTGTATCGTCACCACTGATACGCAGTAGTTGATCTGAAGAAAGAAAATCCATGGTTGCGATTTCCAGATTATCATACATTCGGTCCGGCTTTGTAGTCATGGCGACAAACCCACCGCTTTTGTTCTCTCTTTGGATCGCCCAGGCCAGGCATACTTTAGAGGGTGATATACCCAGCTCGTTTGCATTTTCAACAATCACCGCATCAGCAATGTCGGACCGATGCTCCTTGAACCTGTCCCGTGCCGGGCGATGCGGTGAGCCCAGCGCCATATATCCGCTGCAAACAATGCCTTCTGATTCAAAATAGCGACGCAAGTCAGTCTGTTGAAACAGCGGATGCATTTCCATCTGGTTGTAGACCGGTCGGTCCTCCCCGGATACGTCCCGAAGAAGCAGTTCCATCGTCGCTTTGGTATGATTCGATGTCCCGATATCAATTACCTTTCCGGCTTTCTTCTGCTTGCAGATCTCCGCCCATGTTTCAAGAAATGCTTCATGTATATAGGGAACTGCATCAGGATTGCGATGATCGCCCTGGCAACCTGGAGTATGAACATTGGGCCAGGGCCAGTGGTTTACATACAGATTGAGCTGGTCTATGCCCAGGTCTTTTAATGTGCGCTCCAAAGCTGGGCCCACATCCTTTGGATTCATGTGTCCGTTCCACAGCTTACCTGTAATAAATAATTCATCCGTATTATTGATGTAGCCTTTGCGAATTGCTTGACGGATCGATTCTCCGATTTCTGCCTCGTTCTCATAGGCACGTGCGGTATCAATGTGACGCCAGCCGAGGCGAATCGCTTCTACGGTTGCATCCAGCATCAAATCCTCAGCCCAATCAGAGTGAAATGTACCGAATGCCGCAGCTGGCATTAGCTGTCCGCTGGAGAGTTTAAGTTGGTGCGAATCTCTGGGATCCAACTCCTTACATGTTTCGTCGTAGTGGAGTGTTTTACTCTTCATCTCGTCAGTGGGGTTACCATAAAGACCATACTCTCAAAATAGTATGATAGGTGAGTTTTACTCGACCTCCAACGCCAAATACAGAATTATAGTCGCCAATAATGGAAGCTTTCTTCCAGTGAGTCAATCACCCCGCATAATCCTCTTCCTTGACGCAAGTCGTGGCTTTTACAGAAGTATGCTATCCGGCATTGCTCACTACTCAGCTCTCAACGGGCGGTGGACTTTTTTTCGCAAAAAGCCGGATTATCTCATTTCGGAAGAGACAATCGATTTGAAAGAGTTGAAAGACTGGAAGCCCGATGGAGTGATTTGCTCGATTACACAGGCTAAAGAACTCTCCCAGTTAAATGTGCCGATTGTTGGCTACGACCCCGGTAACTATAAGGGACGAATTCCCTGCATCTTGTCCGACGATAGGGAAACTGGACGCCTCGCCGCACAACACTTGTTGGAACTTGGTCACCGCAACTTCGCCTTCTGTGGATTTAATTCGCTTCAGTGGTCCCGGGATCGCTGTCGCAACTTTTGCAGCGAGGTCGAAAAGGCCGGTGCAAAGGTATGCATCTTCGCTGGATACGGAAATACAACTACATGGCTAAAGGAAGAGTCTAGCATCAGGGAATGGATCCAATCACTTCCCAAGCCAATCGGTATGTTTTGCTGCAATGATGATCGTGCTGCCTCTGTCGTCGAAGACTGCCTGGATCTGGGTTACAGTGTTCCGGAGGATATCTCCATTATCGGAGCGGATGATGACGAAACGATTTGCGAATTGGCAAATCCTCCACTCTCTAGTGTCAGATTATCTGCTAAAAAAGCCGGTTACGAGGCAGCCAGACTGATGCGTCTGCTCATACTCGGTAAGGAAAAAATGAAAGGACAACGGATTATTGCCCCATCAGCGGGTATTGCCGTACGGCAATCAACTAATGTCCTGATGGTGAAAAATATCGAGGTCAGAAAAGCACTTCGGTTTATCAGGGAAAATATGAACCGACCGATTCAAGTCAGCGATGTTGTCCGCGTAACAGGTCTCTGCCACCGCTCATTAAACAATCAGTTTCACTCGGAACTGGGTGCTTCAATCAGCAAGCATGTTACCCGCGCCCGGATTGAATACATTTCGCATCTCTTGACCGATACAGACATGCGGATTCAGGAAATTGCTGCGAATGTCGGCTACGAGGACGATCGACACTTTTCTCGTTACTTCAAAAGGGCTACTGGACTCACCCCCAAGTCCTTTCGTCGAAAGATGTCGCCACCGTAAACTCATATTCTTGTTCGTGCGAAATATAGCCAATATT
>CAYQCG010000203.1:0-4689 GCA_964415925.1 uncultured Puniceicoccaceae bacterium
GATCGGGTTGTCAGGGTGCATGAACGGGGTAGCCTCGCAGTATCTGATCTACAATGACTATGCCTAGGCTTGTGAGGCCACGGCGCAGTTCATCGATATTTTCGGGAAGGATTACTACTACATCGAGATCCAGGACCACGGCATGCCGTTCCAGCGCAGGATCATTCCCGGATTACTGAAGCTGGCCAAGGAGTTCGACCTCAAGCCCGGCTGTAGCAACGACGTCCACTACGTCATGAAGGAGGACTTCGCCCCGCACGACGCCCTCCTCTGCATCCAGACGGGCCGGATCATCGACGACGAAGACCGGATGAAATACCCGCCGGAAGTTTTCTACCTGAAGAGCCATTCGGAGATGTCGCAGATCTTCGGGGAGATTCCGGAGTTGCTGTCGAATACCCTGGAAGTGGCGGAGAAGGTGGACCTGGAAATCCGCTTTGGGGAGAACCATTACCCCCGTTTCGAGCGACCGATGGAAGTGAAAGTGATCCCAGACAGGGACAATTTCCAGCGTATCCTAGACATCTACGAGCGCGAGCAGAACAAGGTCAACATCCAGAACGGACAGGATTCGATCAAGCTGACGGAGGAACAAAGAGACGATTTTGAAAAGAACGGGGCGTATCTTTTCCAGCTTTGCAAGGAAGGCCTGAAGGAGCGCTATGGTGTCGATTATTCAGGAAGTGAAAAGAGTGAACGCGAGCAGTCACTCTGCGACCAACTGGACTACGAACTGGCGATCATAACGGGAGCGGGATTCGTGGATTACTTTCTGATCGTGTGGGATTTTATACGCTGGGCGCGACAGCAGAAGATTCCGGTGGGGCCGGGCCGTGGTTCCGGAGCGGGCTGTATCGTGGCCTACGTGCTGAAAATCACGGATGTCGACCCAACGCGTTTCGGCCTGCTGTTTGAACGGATGCTGAGCCTTGAGCGGGTGTCGCCACCTGATTTCGATATTGACTTCTGCATGCGCCGCCGGGACGAGGTGGTGGGGTATGTCCGTGACAAATACGGTGCGGACCAGGTGGCAAACATCATCACCTATGGCACGTTCGGCGCGAAAATGATCGTGAGGGATCTGGCGCGGGTGCACGACGTGCCATATTCCGAGGCCGACCGCCTGGCGAAGATGGTGCCGGACGACCTTAACATCAGCCTTGAGCAATCGCTGGAGCGCTCGAGCGAGCTGGCGAACGAAGAGAAAACGAATCCGGTGGCGCGGGTGATCATCGAGCAGGGCAAGGTGATCGAAGGCATGGTACGGAACACCGGCAAGCATGCCTGTGTTATCATCATCGGGGAGCAGATCCTGACGAACCTAATCCCACTGAGGCTGCAGGAAGGCGACCTGACGACGCAATACGCGAAAGGACCGGTAGAAGACCTGGGCCTGCTGAAGATGGACTTCCTCGGGCTGAAGACGCTGACGGTGATCAGTGACGCACAGGAGAACGTGCGCCGGACAACGAACCAGCCGGGCTTCGACATTGAGAAGGTCCCTCTGGACGACGCGAAGACATTCGACCTGTTGAACAGTGGCCGGACAACGGGAGTGTTCCAGCTGGAATCGAGCGGGATGCAAAGCCTCTGCCGTCAAATCGGCTTGTCCAGCTTTGAGGAGATCATCGCGTTGATCGCACTTTACCGGCCGGGCCCAATGCAATTCATCCCGCAATATATCGAAGGGAAGCGCGACCCTTACAAGGTGAAGATGCCCCATCCGCTGCTGGAAGACGTGGTGAAGGAGACCTACGGGGTGATGGTCTACCAGGAGCAAGTGATGGAGGCGGCAAGGATCATCGCAGGGTACACCCTGGGTGAAGCGGATATCCTGCGCCGGGCGATGGGCAAGAAGATCAGGGCTGTGATGGAGGCGCAGAAGGAAGTCTTTATCAAGGGTGCGGAGAGAACGAACGGCCTAAACAAAAGAGACGCCGAGGAAATATTCGGGATCCTGGAGAAATTCGCACAATACGGTTTCAACAAGTCGCACTCAGCGGCGTACGCGATGCTGAGCTACCGGACGGCCTACCTGAAAGCCAACTATCCGGTGCAGTTCATGGCGGCGCTACTTTCCTGTGAACTGGGTAACGCGGACAAGGTAAGTCACTTTATCGAGGAGTGCGCGGCGATGGAGTTGCCGGTAGCGGGCCCGGACGTAAACCAGTCGCGGGAGAATTTCACCCCGGTGGTGGAAAGCGGCGATACGGCGACGATCCTGTTCGGGCTGGGGGCGATCAAGGGAGTGGGCGACGGAGCGGCGCAGCATATCATTGCGGAGCGGGAAGCGAGCGGGCCGTTTTCCGGGTTCCATGATTTTGCGACGCGACTGGACGGCAAGGTGGCGAATAAACGGGTGATGGAGGCGTTGATCAAGACGGGAGCGTTTGACGCACTGGGCGAGGAGCGCGGGTATTTGCTGTATCACCTGGAGTCGACTTTGAAGGAAGTGGCAGATCTACAGCGTGACCGTGCGCGGGGACAGGGCAGCCTGTTCGACCTGATGGAGGAACCACCGCCAGCAGCCTTCGGAAAGAACGGTAACGGACACCATGAATCCGTACCGGAAATGCCATTACAGGAGAAGCTGCAGTATGAAAAGGAACTGCTGGGCTTCTACCTCTCGGGACACCCGATGAACGCCTATCGTGAAATCGCCGAGCAGATCGACACCTTCCAGGGGAAAGATTACACCCAACTCGACGACCGCACACCGTTCCGGTTGTGCGGGGTGGTGACGGGGCTGACGAAAAAACTGGCGCGGAAGGACAACCGGCCATGGGCGGTGATCCAGTTGTCCACCCGTTTGCACAGCTACACATTGCACCTTTACGCGGATGCTTTTGAGCGGGTGATGGGCCCCTACCAGCGGAAATTTGCCCGCTACAAGGAAGCCCAGTCGCAGGAGGACGCCGATCCGAACGCGCCCGCACCGATCGACCCGCTGGCAGCGGGGAGCCTGCTGGTGCTGGAGGGCAGTGTGAGCCAGCGCAACGGGGAAAGCCTGCTGGTGGCGAGCCAAGCCTGGCCATTGTCGGAGAGTTTACCGGGACTGATCGACCGACTCTGCTGGGTATTGAAGCCGGAGGACACGGCAGTGGACTTTTTCCGGCAATTGCGCGAGGAAGTGCAAGTGGCAGGTAACTCTGGTGAGACCGAGATCAAGATAGGTATCCTGAGCGGTGAGGAGGATCTTGCGGTTGCGGATATCGCGCAGTCATTGACGTGGCGTTTTGACGAGACGGCGTTCAAGCGGCTCTACGGACACCCGGCGGTGGTCGACTGCCTGGTGCATGCGAAGGCGCCGGAGCGGGAAGTTCCGCGATGGGAGCGTAAGCAGTTCTAGACACGCTGGAGGAACTCGCTTAGCCATAGAGAGACACAAGGCACTGTATGTGCCCACAAGTTATGTCTGCCGAAACACCGCAACCCGGAGCAAGAACAACCACCGACCTTTGGCTGGGTGTTGTGTTGTTCGGGCTAACCGCCCTCGCCTTCCTGCCGGTGACACGCTGGCTGTTCACGACAACGGTAGAGAACGAGCAGCTGTTGCATTCGCTGCTGGTGCTGGTTTTTGCAGGAGCAGCCCTGATCCAGGAGCACCGGCTGAAGCTGTCGCCGACGCTGCAGATGACGCGGCTGACTTTCGGGCTGCTGGCGGGGAGCTTTGTCCTTGTCGGTCTGATCTATGTGACGGACATCGTGATCCTTGTCATGCCGGCGTATGCGCTGGCACTGGCCTCGGCGGCAATCTTTGTCTTCGGCAACAAGGTGTCGCGGTTTGTCCTGGCGTGCATGGGTGCATTCATCGCCTATACGGGGCTGGCACTGACCCTGCCGTTCTTTGACTGGCCGCTGCGCGGGCTGGCGGGGAAGTATTCGGCCATGGGACTGAACCTGCTGGGGGGTGATGTGCAGCTGGCACTGGCGCAACAGGCCGGAGTGCCGAAGCTGTTGATGTTCCACGGAGGCGAGACATTCCATGTGGCGGCGGAGTGTAACGGCTTCGGCCTGATCACGGCCAGCCTGCTGCTGGCGACGCTGCTGGTGCTCTACAAGAAGATCCCGCTGCTGGACAAGTTGATCCTGATTATCCTATCGGTCTTCAGCGGACTTGCGTTTAACGCCCTGCGGATAGTGGTGATTGTGCTGCTGGCCCCGTCTGTCGGCGACCATTACTATGTGATGCACGAGGCGGTCGGGCTGGTATGCTTCTACGGCGGCTTGTTATTCCTGTGGTGGCTGATTACGGGGTATGGAAAGAAGGGAAAGGCCGTAGAGAAAATGCAGCATGCAGAAAGCTAATGCCGTGATTCCAGTGCTTCCTTGACCCAATCGGGGGTTTTGGTGGGTTTGCCGGTATATTTGTCGATGAGGGCGTGGAGGGTCCATCCGGAGGCAACGGGCTGGGCTGAGGTGGCGAACTCGATACGGGAGTGGAACCTGATGCGGACAGCTCCGGCGATTTCGGCAGAGGTGGTGACGGCGAGGAGGTCGTCGTACTAGGCACGGTTGAGGAACTTGAGATGGGCTTCAACAACGGGGAGGTATATACCGCGCTTTTCCCATTCGGCGTAAGGAAGGCCGATGGCGCGTGAAAGCTCGGTGCGCCCGTGCTCAAACCAGTCGAGTACACTGTCGTTACCATAAGTGCCCATCTGGTCTGTATCGCTGTTGCGGAGGAGG
>CAYQCG010000204.1:0-4685 GCA_964415925.1 uncultured Puniceicoccaceae bacterium
CATCTGGGATGGGGCGACGGTCGTGATGGGAGGCCTGACTCGCGACCAGACCGTCACAGTGAAGGACAAGGTGCCGATTCTAGGCGACATTCCGCTGCTTGGCCGGCTCTTCCGCTCGGAGGGTGAGTCCACCCAGAAACGCAACCTGCTGATTTTTGTGACGGCACATCTGGTCGACCCGGGCGGGGGACGGGTGAAGGCGTTGAGCGAGTGATTCGGAGCGATAGACAGTCGAGTGCTTGTATCACACAATAATTTATGTAAATTTTTGCACGTGGTCACGATTCTGGACACCGATCAGCAATTGCTTGGAAAAGCGGGCAAGGTTGGCGGTGATGTCAATAATTACCACGGATATTGCTTTCATTCATTATACAAAACACATGCCCATAACTAACCATAGCTATGCCCCACCTGCTGGTTGATGGATACAATCTGGCGTTCCGGTCGTTTTACGGGATGCCGGAACTGAACCGCTCGGATGGTCTGCCGACGAATGCCATCCATGGCTGGGTACGGACCCTGTGGTATCTGGAAGACAACCAGAAACCGGAGCGTATGGTGGTGTTTTTCGATCTTGGGGGATCGCAGCGGCATCTTGACATTCGCGAGGACTACAAGGCCCAGCGCGGTGAGACGCCGCCCGAACTGGAGCAGCAGATGCCGTATATCAAGGACATCACACGTGCAATGGGTTACGGTGGGATTGAGGAAAACGGGGTGGAAGCGGACGACCTGATCGGCGCCTGGGCAAAGAAGCTTTCGGAAGAGGGCGTGTTAGTAAAGATCGTCAGTGCGGACAAGGATCTCGGGCAGTGCCTCATCTGGGAGGGCGTAACCCAGTTGTCGCCTCCCCCGACGGCGAATCCGCGGCTGGGCTGGCGTGACCTGGATGCAAAGAAGGTTGAGGGGAAGTTTGGCGTTCATCCGAAGCTGATCCCGGATTACCTGGCACTGGTGGGAGATACTTCGGATAATATTCCCGGGATACCGGGTGTCGGGCCAAAAACGGCCTCGAAATGGCTTAACCTGTACGGTTCTCTGCAGGGTGTGATCGACCATTCGGGCGAACTCAATCCAAAGCGCTTCCAGCAGGTGGTCCATAAGCATCGTGAGGAGCTACAGAAGAACCTGGAGATGACCACACTGGATCCGAAGCTGGTGGTGGATTCACTGGATTGCGGTCCTGCGGACGGGTCCAAAGTCGTATCCTTGCTCGAAGAACTGGAAATGAAGAAAGGCGCGGAAGATGCGCGGAAACGCTATGGGGTGTGATTACCCGTTGGCTTCGGAGTGGACCTCGGCGTTTTCCGGATCGTAGATGTAGCCGACCCCGTGAATGGTGCGGAAGGCCTCGAGCGGGCAGTCCTGCTGGGCAAAGGCGTTGCGGATCTTGACAATATACTGGTCGAGGCTGCGGCTGCGGACGTCGGCATGAATACCCCAGACGCTATGGATGAGGCTGCGGCGGGTGAGGACGGTACCGGTATTGGAGGCCAGATAGGTGAGGATGCCCAGTTCCTTTCGGCCGATCTTGGCGATGCTGCCGTTGGGAAAAGTGATTTCGAGGCGGATGGGGTTAACCGAGGCACCGCAGAAATCAAAGCTTTCCTGGGAGAGGGAAGCGTTCTGGGTGATGTGGTAATCGTGGGCGGTTTCGGCGCGGCGGAGGACGGCTTTGATACGGGCAATCAGTTCGGGGAAGCTGAAGGGCTTAGTGATGTAGTCGTCACCGCCCATTTCGAGGCCTTTGACCTTGTGGACTTCGGAGCTGTCACCGGTGAGGAAAATCACGGGAACCTGAATGTTGTGTTTTTTCAGGTCCTCCATGAGGGTGAAACCGCTCTGGTCCGGTAGGTTGATGTCGAGGAGCAGCAGGTTGGCGAAGTTATTGGTCAGGAAACGGACAACATTGGCAGCACGATGGTAAGCCTGGGTCTGCATGCCCGCCATCTCAAGTTGCTCGGAGATGAGGGAGGCCAGGTCTTTATCGTCTTCGACGATCAGGATTAAAGGTTTCGGTTTTGCTGCCATTTTAGTTGGTTGGCTATGCCAGTTAAGTCGTTATGTGAAATGTCTTCGTTCTCGTTGATATTTCAGGGGATGTTAAAGTCTGCAGGGTATCGCCTTTCTAATTCCCTCTATAATTCGACTGATTTTTAACAAACTTAAACAAGTAATTTACTTTTTTACAACCTTAATTTCCAACGGCTTATGATTCTCATTAGGGCATATTGCCCAAAACCTTTTTAATTGACTAACCTCAGGCAAAATGACGCACTCTGGCGGAATGAAGCGCTTTGAAGAGCTCTTTGCCGAATTACAGTCCAAGGCAGCTGCTAACGATCCGGAGAGTGGGACGGTGAAGCTCTTGCTGAAGGGCAAACACGCCATAGGCAAGAAAGTCCTTGAGGAAGCTGGCGAGGTCTGGATGGCAGCCGAATACGAGAGCAAGGATCGAACAGCCGAAGAAATCTCGCAGCTCCTTTACCAGGCCCAGGTCATGATGCTGGCCTGCGACCTTACCCTGGAGGACGTCTACAAGCACCTCTAATAACTGAAAACTTCAGACTTGAGACTGAAGATTGTGTCACATGAGCCCTTAGTGCATCAGTCGTGTCGATCAATTTTGTGCTTCGTAAATCTTGAATTTTAAGTTTTAAGTTAGCACATGTTCACCGTAGCCATACCAAATAAAGGATCCCTGTCAGAGGGTTCGATCGAGCTATTGCGAGAGGCCGGATACCGTTGCAAACGGTATTCGCGTGAGTTGGTAGTGCGGGATCGCGAGCATGCGGTGGAATTCCTCTTCCTGCGACCACGGGATATTGCCGTGTATGTGGACGGGGAGGTCGTGGATGCGGGGATTACGGGCCGCGATCTGGCGGCAGACGCCCGGGCGAATGTGCAGGAACTGTTGCCGCTGGGGATTGGGCGTTCGCGATTCTGCTTCGCGGTTCCAAAGGCACACGACCTGAAAGCCGAGGACCTGCAGGGCAAACGCATTGCCACGAGTTTCCCGAATCTGGTCGAGGACTGGTTCAAGGCACGTAACCTCGAGGCGGAAATTGTCCGCCTGGACGGTGCGGTGGAAATTTCGATCAAGCTCGGGGTAGCTGACGCGATTGCCGATGTAGTGGAAAGTGGTCGTACCCTTGATGAGGCAGGGCTGAAGATCATTGGTGATCCGATCATCGTTTCCGAGGCGGCACTTTTTTCGACGGAATCGAAAAAAGGAGAACCTGAAGTGCAGACACTGATCAACCGCTTGCAAGGTATCCTGCTGGCCCGGACCTATTGCCTGCTTGAATACGTAGTGAGCAAAGCAAACCTGGAAGCGGCTTGCAGGATCACGCCCGGAGTGAAGAGCCCAACGCTCTCACCGGTTCATGATCCGGACTGGACGGCGGTAGCAGCCATGGTCAAGAGCAACTCCCTGAACCAGGTGATTGACGATCTCGCCGCCCTGGGGGCCACCGGAATTATTGCCCAGGATATTCGCACCTGCCGCCTTTAAGGCATTGAATTGAAGTTGCTTCTGTTCAGCAGGGTTTGCTCTAGATAAAAAAACCCGCCCCTGTGGAGAGGCGGGTCCCTAAAGTATGAGGCCTGTCGCAGGACTACTTGCGCCTGCGCCAGTAGCTCACCCCGGCCAGGGCCAGAACGATGATGGCGGCGTAGGTGGAGGGTTCGGGGACGGTCTGGTGGTTTGAGGCTGCACAATAGGAGTTATCTGCTAATCAAGATAGATTATGGTTTCTGTAGCATAATCATAGAACGCATTGCCTTTTCTAAACATCTCATATCTCAACCAGTTTGAAGTGTTATCACGATAAATGAATGGGAAAAGATCCTGGCTGATCCATATCCAGCCCAGCTCTGGCGAGTAGCACCATAGACCGCTTTGCGCATCAGCTTTGCTTGTGTAGAGCCACTTTATCTGGGGATGGTAAAGCCATGGCGCGAAGCTGACGTAGAACATACCCAGCCAGTCAAGTCTTATCCATTCGGTGTCCAACACAGAGAAACCCGCCCAGAATTGAGTAACTGCCACCTCAAGGATGATATCATCCCCATCCCCACCGGTGTAAGAGATTACAAATTCATAAAAGGGCGAAAAATCCACAGGTAGAGGGGCACCTTCAGGTAGATCATTGAAGTAACCGCTGATAGCACCGTGAACTTCCCCAATGGAAAATTGATCACCCTCAATGAAGTTAAAGTCTTCGTCCAGATGGACCTCTAAACTACCTTCCAGGACAGTAAGCCCATTGAATAAAATCTGATCATAATCACCATTAGCCGCACCAGCAATATCTATGTGAATCGTTCCACCATGGAGCAGTGTAAAGTCCGTCTCGATGGATACCGGAGGATACTCAAGATCTTCTCCTAAGGCCGGTCCTGCCTCAAGCGTCTTGCCCACTACGAAGTCACCGGTAATTTGTATTTCGCCATCACCAGTGATTGATTCCACTACCTGCAGCGAGCTGGCCGCATCAAAAAACAGGCTGGTTTCTGCGGTGCCGTTATTGACGCGAAGAATATCGGCCTTCACGTCCTCATCGCTGGCGGATACGGTCCCGCCATTTTCTGGATCTACGATAATAACTCCACCGGTAGTGCCGGGAGTACTACCCCCCGCCCAGTCGCTGTCAGTGTCAAAAGCACCACCGTCAATATTC
>CAYQCG010000205.1:0-4678 GCA_964415925.1 uncultured Puniceicoccaceae bacterium
TAGGGTATTTAAGGATAGTGGGCATTCTTAGCTATTCACTCCATATGTTTTAAGCATGTAATAAGGATTAATTTTAGTGTTAAAATTGGAAGCCCGTTTCCGGGTCATCTGGATCAATAACAGCTCATATCAGCCAGGATTTACCAGAACAAGCTGACAGGGAGAGCCATCCGTTTGCTGATACCCAGGCAGCAGGTTGCAAAGCCAGCGTTAACCTTTCCGTAACCGGATCTCCAGAGGGGGGCATCGACCCCAGAAAGTTAATAATGAAATCAATCAAAAGTTGGGATATACTGTAATCCTTCATGGCAGTTTCACCTGCCGACCAAATCCCTAACCTTGACTTTATATCATCATATCCAGATACTTTGATGCGTAATATGAGTAAAAACCAACAGCCTACCGGTAATGCCGACCGCATAGCCCGGCGTGAAGAAGCCCTGCGTTCCCTCATGGAGCAACGCATCGTCTACCTCGACGGCGCCATGGGCACCATGATCCAAAAACACACTCTGGAAGAAGAAGACTTTCGTGGTGAACGGTTTAAGGACCACAAGAAAGATCTACGCGGCAACAATGACCTTCTGACGATCACTAAACCGGAAATCATTGAGGACATCCACCAGAAGTTTCTCGATGCCGGAAGCGACATTATCGAAACCAACACCTTCAGTGGGACTACTATCGCACAGGCTGATTATGGCCTGGAAGAACTCGTTCCAGAGCTGAATATCGAGTCCGCCAGACTCGCCCGGGCAGCAGCCGACAAGGCCATGCAGGACAAACCGGATCGCGAGTGCTTCGTCGCCGGTGCCCTTGGCCCGACCAACCGCACCGCATCCATTTCCCCGGATGTCAATCGCCCCGAATTCCGCAATGTAACCTTCGACGAACTGGTCAAGGCCTACAGGCAACAGGCCGAAGCCCTGATAGAAGGTGGCGTCGACATCCTCCTCGTCGAAACCATCTTCGATACCCTGAATGCCAAAGCCGCACTCTTCGGGATCGAGGAACTCTACGACGAATTGGGATACCGCCTGCCCATCATGATTTCCGTCACTATCACCGATAATTCCGGACGTACCCTCAGTGGACAGACTACAGAGGCCTTCTGGAACTCCATCAGCCATACCAGACCGTTCTGTGTCGGTGTAAACTGCGCTCTCGGCGCAGAAGCCATGAAGCCTTACGTCCAGACACTTTCCAACATAGCGGATTGCTATGTCCACTGCTACCCGAATGCCGGGCTGCCCAATCCGCTATCCGAGACAGGTTACGACGAAACACCCGACATGACCTCAGAGGCCTTGAAATCCTTCACTGACGACGGCCTCATCAACATCCTCGGCGGCTGCTGCGGCACCACCCCGGAGCACATTGCCGCCATCGTGAAAAAGACAAAGGATACCGTTCCGCGTAAAATTCCGGAATCAAAACCCGCCCTGCGTCTCAGCGGTCTCGAGCATATGACGCTCTCCGCCTGAAAAATACTCTAAACGCGTTATATTCTAACGCTCTTTGAACCGAATTTTAGATTTAGAATTTTATGACTAATTCTGCACAGAATTTCCTGATGGTCGGCGAACGAACCAATGTCACCGGTTCGCCGCGCTTTCGCAAGCTGATCGAAAAGGATGATTATGACACCGCTCTCTCTGTTGCCCGTCAGCAGGTAGAGAACGGCGCCAACATCATTGACGTCAATTTTGATGAGGGACTCCTCGATTCCGAGGCATGCATGAAGCGATTCCTTAACCTGATCGCTGCCGAGCCGGACATCGCACG
This sequence comes from uncultured Puniceicoccaceae bacterium, assembly GCA_964415925.1. Taxonomy (GTDB): domain Bacteria; phylum Verrucomicrobiota; class Verrucomicrobiia; order Opitutales; family Oceanipulchritudinaceae; genus CAYQCG01. The sequence continues at coordinate 1,786 of CAYQCG010000205.1, forward strand.
TGTCCCTATCATGATCGACAGTTCAAAATGGAGTGTCATTGAGGTTGGCCTGCAAAGCATTCAGGGTAAGGGCATAGTCAATTCCATCAGCCTGAAGGAGGGCGAGGAGAAATTCCTTGAACAGGCCCGCCTTATCAAACGATACGGCGCCGCCGTTGTCGTGATGGCCTTTGATGAAACCGGTCAGGCAGACACTAGAGACCGCAAAGTCGAAATCTGCGAGCGGGCCTACAGGCTGCTGACAGAAAAGATCAACTTCCCTGCCACCGATATTATCTTCGACCCGAACATCCTCACCGTTGGAACCGGAATTGAGGAGCACAACAACTACGCGGTCGATTTCATTGAAGCCGTCAGCGAGATCAAGAAACGCTGCCCACATGCCCGAACCAGTGGCGGAGTTTCCAATATTTCCTTCTCCTTCCGTGGCAACAACCCGGTCCGGGAGGCTATGCATGCCGTCTTCCTCTATCATGCCATCAAGGCAGGTCTCGACATGGGCATCGTCAACGCCGGGATGCTCGAGGTTTACGACGAAATTGAACCCGAATTGAAGGAGTATGTCGAGGACGTGATCCTTAACCGTCGCGATGATGCGACGGAGCGCCTGATCGACTATGCCGAGCAGTTCAAGGGCAAGGGTAAAAAAGAGGATGACTCCAACAAACTCGCCTGGCGTGAAGCTACCGTCGAAAAGCGGATCGAGCATGCTCTCGTCAAAGGAATCACCGACTATATTGAGAAGGATACCGAGGAAGCCCGGCAGAAATTCGATAAACCCCTCGAAGTCATCGAAGGTCCTTTAATGGACGGCATGAAGGTCGTCGGAGACCTCTTCGGCGCGGGCAAAATGTTCCTTCCGCAGGTCGTTAAGAGCGCCCGGGTCATGAAGAAGGCAGTCGCTTATCTGCTTCCCTACATGGATGAAGAAAAGAAGAAAAGCGGCGACACGAAGAAGAATGCAGGCAAAATGGTTCTCGCCACCGTCAAGGGCGATGTCCACGACATCGGCAAGAATATCGTTAACGTCGTTCTTGGTTGTAACAACTACGAGGTCATCGACATGGGAGTGATGGTGTCCTGTGACAAGATCCTCCAAAAAGCCAAAGAGGAGGAAGCGGACTTCATCGGCCTATCTGGCCTGATCACACCGTCTCTCGACGAAATGGTTTTCAATGCCCGCGAAATGAAGAAACAGGGCTTCAATGTCCCGTTGCTCATCGGCGGCGCCACCACCTCCAAGGCACATACCGCCATCAAGATTGCTCCCGAGTACGACCAGCCCATCGTCCATGTACAGGATGCTTCCCTTGTCTCCGGTGTCTGCGGCAAACTTCTAAGTGTAAAAAACCGAGAGCAGTTCGTGAAAGACCTGCTCGCCGACCAGGAACGCCTCCGCGAACGCCACAAAGGCGGCAGCAAGGTCGAACGGATTCCTATCGAGGAGGCCCGCGAGAAGGGTTTCAAAACCGACTGGGCCACCACACCCATCGAGCAACCCGAACAATACGGTATCCAGGCTTTGGACGCTATCCCCATGTCGACCGTCGCCGAGTACATCGACTGGTCCCCCTTCTTCTGGGCATGGGAACTCAAGGGTGTCTTCCCTAAAATTTTCGAGCATAAGAAACACGGACAGCAGGCTAAAGAACTCTACGATGATGCCCGCCGCGTCCTTGACGAAATGGTTGGTAATGACCGGTTCCGGCTCCGTGCAGCCTGCGGCTTCTGGCCTGCCAACGCCATCGGTGACAGCGTCGAACTCTATGATCCGGACAATCCCGATCACGTCATTCAGCGCTTCCACTTCCTCCGCCAGCAGAAAAAGAAAGACGGGGACAAGGAGATATACTACTCCCTGGCCGACTTTGTGGCGCCCAAGGAAACTGGAATCACCGACTCCATTGGCGCTTTTGTCGTTACTGCCGGTCAGGAGCTTGAAGACTACGCAAAGGAACTTAAAGAGAGCGGTGACGATTACACTTCCATCATCGTCCAGGCCCTCGGTGACCGCTGCGCCGAAGCCCTTGCAGAATACTGCCACAAGATTGTCCGCGACCAGTGGGGCTACGGTAAGGATGAGAATCTTTCCAACGAGGACTTCATCAAGGAGAAATACCGCGGGATCAGGCCCGCCGCCGGCTATCCAGCCTGCCCCGACCACACCGAAAAGGACGCCATCTGGGATCTCCTCCACGCCGAGGAAAATACCGGTTCCGCTCTCACCGAAACCTACGCCATGACCCCGCCGTGCTCCGTCAGCGGCCTCTACTTTGCCCATCCCCAGGCAAAGTATTTCAACGTTGGTAAAATCGATGATGACCAGCTCAACGATTACGCTGCCCGTAAAGGCTGGGATGACGAAACCGCCCGCAAATGGCTCGCTCCAATCCTCGACTAAGTATCCATTTTTGCGCTTGCGGATGACCCGTTGCTTCCAAAAGTGAGGAACGCATAGTCATGGAAACAAAACGCTTGCTCATTCTTTACGCCACAGAAACCGGCAACTCCCAGTCACTTGCTGAGCGCACGGCCGAAACCGCCCGCGAAAAGGGTTTCGAAGTCGAATGCTACAATTGTGACGAATACGACTTTAATGACCTGAAGGACGAAACGTTTCTTGTCTTTTTTGGCTCCACCTATGGTGAAGGCGAACAACCCGAGACTGCCTGGGATTTCTATGACGCCATGCCTGACGCTCCCGACAATGTCCTCGACCAAATGCATTATGCTGTCGTCGGTCTCGGTGATACCAGCTTCGGCAACCTTTACAACGCCTTCGGCAAGAAAATTGAAAATGAGCTAAACCGCCTTGGCGCTACTCAAGCCATGCCCCGCACCGACTGTGACATTGACTTTGAGCCCACCTATAAAAGCTGGTCAGAGCAGTTCT
>CAYQCG010000206.1:0-4661 GCA_964415925.1 uncultured Puniceicoccaceae bacterium
ACAGCAACATTCTTAGAAGAGGAGCTCATTAGAATGGAGCTTGAAGGTGATATTCATCACTCCATTGTCTATAATGCTCTCTACTACCTTAAAAGAGGACTGTAAGCCCAGTCCGTACGGTCCTAGCTTTTCCGCTTGCGTTTTGATACGTCGCCGAAAGCGATGATCTGGAAATCCTTCACTTTGAATTCGTCAGGCAGCTTCAGTTTGAAACCCTTGAGGTCGGGATCAATATTGTAGACTGAATCACTTTTCTGACAAATAAAGAGGTGCGGCGGGCGGTCAGCAGCAGGTGGCTGATAGCGCGGTGCCTGTCCGGGCAGATCAACAGTAACGAGTTCGCCCTGTTCGACCATCGTCTTGATGTTACGATAAACAGTGGCAATGCCGAGGTTCGGCACTTCCTTGCTGGCAAGGGTAAGGATTTCTTTCGGGCCTACCGGTCGGTTCGCTGACTCGATGGCCTTCTTGATAGCATGACGTTGTTTTGTGTCTCTGAACATCTTCTTATTCATTAGCATAGTATCGCCTCGATATTTAAGTTTAGGTTTAAGTTGTGATTCTAAATAATATTGATATTTAAATTTAGTCTGTTGTCAAACGAAGACATGAAATAAGTCGCATTTTTCCAACTTTTCTAATGCTATGCATAACAGATAATTGGGAAATTTCTGAAAGGTCAATTTTCAATTTTGTAACACGATAAATTTTTGCATTTATATGCATAGTGCTGCCAATAATCTTAAAGAAGTGTTTAAACTGCAGTTTCGCCGTATGGTTAGGTGGCAGATAGACATGTATTTACCAAAGCAGGGGTCAGGTACCATCGCAAACTCCAAACGTCTTCTCCGTCTGGTTTTCGCAATGCCAGTAAGCCACATTTTTTGAATTGCACACATAATTCTTCAATTTCACCCGTGAGCATCAGGCTCGCCAGCATGCCCAAATGCGGGTGATGTCCCACTATAATAGCACTTACGTCCAAATTCTCAAATTGTTTACAGGCTTTTTTAACAGACGATTCCGGGGAAAGGTTCTCATTTACTTCGAGGGGTAATTTTGAGAGACCTGCGGCTTCGAGAAACAGTTCTGCAGTCTCTGCGGCACGGGTCAGTCCACTGTGTATGGCGAGTTGAGGTTGAAACGTTTTACTGCCTTTCAGGAGTTTTCCCATTTGCTCGCAGTCCTTGCGTCCTTTTTCGGTCAGAGCGCGCGTTTCATCCGGAAAGCCCGGATGGGCTTCTGCATGCCTCAGGATATAGAAATCGCGCTTCATGAATCAGGGAGCCAGCCTGTTGATTTCCCAGGTATTTCCGGAGCTCTTTGAATAGAGAAAACGGTCATGCAGCCTGTTCGGCCGGCCCTGCCAGAATTCAATTTTCTCCGGGATGACCCGGTAGCCGCCCCAGAAGGAGGGAAGCGGTATTTCACCGGATGCGAACTTGCGCTTCATTTCCTCAAACTTTTGTTCGATCAATGCGCGGTTTGAAATGACTGTGCTTTGCGGAGAAATCCAGGCGCCGATCTGGCTGCCTCGGGGTCTGGAAGCAAAATACTTGAATGATTCAGTAGAACTCATGCGCATTGCCTTGCCCTGGATGATAACCTGCCGCTCGAGTTTTAACCAGGGAAAGATCAAGCAGACGGATGGATTTTCGGAAATATGCTTCGCTTTGGTGCTTTCATAGTTTGTGTAGAAAACAAAACCCTTGCCGTCAAAAGACTTCAGTAAGACGGTACGCTGGAGTGGCCGGCCATCCGCACTTACGGTAGCCAGCATCATCGCTGTCGGCTCATCCAAGCCCGCCTGTCGGGCTTCTTCAAACCATCCGGCAAACTGAGTAACCGGGTTAGCGTTCAGGTCCTCCCGTTCCAGTTTTCCACGGGTGTATTGCTGTGTCAGATTCGAAAAGTCCACAGGATAATATGCAGTGTGATGGCGGGATATTGCAAGTTTTGCCCTCACTCCCGAGTATGCTGAATGATGGCTTCCTTCCATTCCGGATAGTCGGCAATCAAGTTCTCCCGTTCACCATGCTCGTAATCCTCCCATTCAAAAGCAGGTGCCATTGTGGTTCCCAGGAGCGACCAGCCCAAACCTTTGCCTCGCTCCACCTTTGAGGCCTGCCAGGTGTTGGCAGGGACGCACAGTTGTGGTGATTGTCCTGCGCCAATATCCGGCCCAAGTGTATGCCACTGACCCTGGCCTTCAGGATTTAACCAGAGCATGCGGACGGGATCGCCGGCATAAAAGTGGAAGATTTCATCCTTCGGCAAACGGTGTAAGGCTGAGAAATTGTCAGTGGTTATGAGAAAATAGATGGCCGAACCGCAGGGGGTCTCTTTATCGGAGCATTTCCGGACGGATCCCCAGGTTCTCCGGTACCAGCCACCTTCCTTTTGCAGGGGTTGTAATTCCATCCGCTGGATGATATCTTCTGCGCTATAACCGGTTTGCACAGGATCAGCCTGGTGCGAATCCCGGTTCGGATCAAGGTCTCACTGCAAATAGCAAACGATGAGTAGGATTTTTATCTGGCACGCATTTAATTCCGCCATTATTCCGCAAAGGTTTCCATGGAAGAGAAATTTGCATTTTTAAATACCGAGGAGGCTAATGCGATCGCCGGATCCTATGGGACTCCTGTTTATGTCTACAGCGAAGAGCGCTTGAGAAAGGCTGCTGCCGAAGCGCTCGCATTTCCCAATGCATACGGCCTGACGGTTCGCTATGCCTACAAAGCCAGCCCGAATGGAGCGTTGCTGAATCTATTCCAGAGTCTTGGACTGCACTTCGATGCTTCCAGTGGCTGGGAAGTCCACCGTGCTCTCAAGGCGGGGATCGAACCTGGGCGCATTTCCCTCAGCACACAAGAGTTGCCGGCTGATTTCACCGAACTTCTTGACAAGGGTATCGCGGCTAATGCCTGTTCCCTTGACCAGTTGGAGCGTATCGGCAAAGCCTTTCCGGGCCGGGAAGTTGGCGTTCGATTCAATCCGGGATCCGGATCCGGGCACAACAACCGGACGAACACAGGCGGGCGCTCTTCCAGCTTTGGTATCTGGCATGAGTGGGTTTCGCAAGTAAGGGAGATAGCCCGGAAGCACCGTTTACGGGTTGTCCGTCTGCATACGCACGTTGGTTCCGGCGGCAATCCTGAAGTCTGGCAGAAGGTGGCGCAAATCAGCCTGAGCCTTGCGCCGCACTTTCCCGAGGTGGACACACTGAACCTTGGTGGCGGATACAAGGTTGCCCGCATGCCGGATGAAAGGACAACGAACCTGCAGTCCGTTGGGGCGCCGGTTAAGGACGCTTTCGAGAATTTTGCCGGCGAAACGGGACGTAAGCTGAAACTCGAAATTGAACCGGGGACCTATCTTGTTGCTCGTGCCGGATGTCTGCTTTGCCGGATACAGGATATTGTTACAACCGGGGAGGAAGGCTATGATTTTATCAAGACCGACAGTGGCATGACTGAAATTCTCCGTCCCAGCATGTATGGTGCGCGCCATGCCATTACACTGCACCCGCAGGACGAACGGTCTTCCCATAAGCCCTATATTGTAGTTGGTCACTGTTGTGAATCCGGCGACTTGCTGACGACAGCACAAGGGGATCCGGAGTTGCTGGAACCGCGGACGCTGCCCGAAGCCGCAACCGGTGATTTGCTCGCCATAGAGTGCGCGGGGGCTTATTGTGCGGCCATGCCTGCCAAGAACTATAATTCTTTTCCGGAGGCTCCCGAAGTCTTGCTACGCGGCAACGGAGAAGCTACATTAATTCGGAAACGCCAGGAACTCGAGCAGATTGTAGCCAACGAGATACCGCTGTCTTTCTAGACGTCCCACAATGCCAACAGTATCCAGTTCTTCACTACAGCATTACCCTCTGGGATCAACGGTTAATGGCAGTGTCCATAGCGTCTGCCTGAGTTTACCGACGATGGCGGATGTGAAGGATTATGAGGAGAAACATCCCCGTGTGGTTACCAGGGTGGACAGTGGTTATCCGCGCTTTACCACACACAAGTTTATCCGGCAGATATCTGCAAATACACAGGCGCGGCATAATCTGGGTCAGCGCCCGGTAGTCTTTGCCGCATCGGAACGTTCCGCCCATGAACTCGCGCATTTTGCGGGCCTGGTTGAACATCATGTTGAGTATTTTAATGGCCTTTACGGGGTTATTTTACCTGCCGACGACGCCGAGACCCTGCGTCAGGCAAGCCATTTTCTCCAGCACACCGGCACCGGACTGAGTTCCCGGGAAGCTGAAGACTGGTTGCACAAACAGGGGATCCTGTCCGGCACCCAGCCTGAGGAGTTGGCAGGAATCGATTCAGAAAGCAGGGTATTGTCTGCGTTAAGGCCCATCATTGGCGCCAGGGATACCTCCTGTCTCCGGCTTTGCCGTGGAGGGATGAACGGCTTTTATGCCAGTTTCCGGACCCTCCGGGATATCCAGGCTCAAAAGGGCAGGCACCGGTGGATACAACTCGGTTGGCTCTATGTCGACACACATTGCATCCTCAACAAGTGGTTGCCCCCGGACCGGCCTCCGCATTTTGTCCATAACGTGATGGATCTGACGCAACTGGAGAACATGCTCGCAGAAATAGGTTAAGAGACGGACGCAATTGTTACCGAGCTCCCGACGAATC
>CAYQCG010000207.1:0-4657 GCA_964415925.1 uncultured Puniceicoccaceae bacterium
AATACCCACCTGTGCGCGGGTATGGGCTTTCAACGTTCGAGGGCATAAGCCAACTATATAAACTTTACCTAAAAAAGGAAAACGACTGCCCAGCTTATATTTACCTTCCGCGCTCTCTTCGAATAAAATAACGCTGACATGCAAAGCAGCACTGACCCGCCGGCCAGCACAATCGGGTCGATCCGCAGGTCAGACTTTGCCAGGGAGTATCCGCCAAGCATCCCGCAGACTATCCACAACAACGGTGCCCGGTAAGGCATCCATTCTTCAATGGGCGATAAAGCTTTCACCGGAAAGGGTTACAGGATTTCGCATGCCTTTATCCAAATACTCCAGCGCATGCTTCACCGCGTTGTGTAGTGCTTGCCCCTTGGCCAGCTCTGCGGTGATCGCTGCCGAAAGCGTGCAACCGCTTCCATGCGTATTCACATTACGAATACGCGGGTGCCTGAATACCCGGATGTTTTCCACTGTGGCAAGTATGTCCACAACCGTCGAGTCTCCCTCCATATGTCCGCCCTTAAGCAGGATGGATGTCCCGTATTTCTCTCTCAGGTCGTTGGCTGCTTCCTTCATCTTTTCGTCCCTCTCTGGAACTTCAATTCCCATCACCTTCGCTTCGTCCAGATTGGGTGTTATCAGGGTCGCCTTGGGTAATAACTCCTTCTCTAAAACATCAATCGCACCGGGTTCCAGTAACCTGGCTCCGCTGGAAGCCACCATCACTGGGTCCACCACCAGTGGAATTTCTCTCTTCTCGCATAGGTAATCCGAAACTGTCCGGATAATTCGCTCGTTCAATAACATGCCCGTCTTGATTGACTTGATCCTGAAGTAGTCAAAGAGCTGGTCCAGTTGTGCTTTGATGAACTCGCTGTCCAGCTCACTGATCTGTCTCACCCCTTTCGGGTTCTGTGCGGTCAAGGCAACCAGCGCCGTTATTCCGTAGACCTTGCAGCCCGCAAAGGTCAACAGGTCTGCCTGTATTCCCGCGCCTGCCCCACTGTCGGAGGTAGCGATTGTCAAGGCTACTGGCTTCTCTTTGCTCAATAACATCATTTCAGCAAAAGTGATCCACCGCTTGCAAGCAAGCCTGCGCCTCTGTCATGCTTCTTCCCGCCATGCCACACCCAGACCAGCCCGAGTTCTTTGCACCTCCAGGGAATTCTTTCCTTTCTGGTGATTCCAAAGCCACCCGTCAGAACAGGCCTCTGGCCGTGCGTATGCGTCCCCGCACGCTCACCGAAATTCTCGGTCAGGACCATATCGTCGGTGAGGATTGCCTCCTGCCCCGCCTCATTAGTAGCGATACCTTCGGCTCCATCCTCCTCTTCGGGCCTCCCGGCTCCGGCAAAACGTCTCTGGCAGAAGTCATTGCCCTCGAAACTAAAAGCCGCTTCATGCGCCTCAACGCAGTCTTATCCAATGTCGCTGAACTTCGAGACTTGCTCAAGTTTGCTCGGCAACGACCTGAAGAAAAGCCAATTCTCTTCATCGACGAAATCCATCGCTTTAATAAGGCCCAGCAGGATCTACTGCTTCCGGACGTCGAGGAAGGTAATATCCGCCTTATCGGTGCAACTACCCATAACCCCGGGCACTATGTAATCAGTCCACTGGTCTCGCGAAGTCATCTCTTCCGGCTCAATCCCGTTCCTGAAAAAGCCGTTGTTCAAGTCCTGCGTGAGGCCCTGCAAGATAACGGGCGCGGCTTGGGCCAACACGAGATTACAGCATCCGATAAGATTCTCTTATCCCTTGCCCGTCTTTCAGATGGTGATTTGCGCCGTGCCCTCAATGCCCTTGAAACCCTTGCGCTCAGCCTTATAAAGGGCTCTGAAATCACGTATGAAGCCCTTTCTGCTTATGCCAGTGAACGTCAGATTCGATACGACGCTGATGAAGACGAGCACTATGACACCATTTCAGCATTCATTAAGTCCGTTCGCGGCAGCGACCCCGATGCCGCACTCTACTGGCTTGCCAAGATGCTTGCCGGTGGAGAAGACCCCCGCTTCATCGCCCGGCGCCTCGTTATCCTTGCCTCCGAAGATGTCGGCCTGGCCGATTCACGCGGCTTGACCCTCGCTGTTTCCGCTGCCCAGGCTGTCGAGTTTGTCGGAATGCCCGAGGCCGAGCTTAACCTCGCACATGCTACTTTGTTCCTCGCCCTTTCCCCCAAGAGCAATTCCAGCACCCTTGCCATCAGTGCCGCCCGAAAGGCAATTAAGGATCTCCCTGTTCAGCCTGTTCCAATTGATTTGCGTGATACCGGAGGCAGCGCCAGCAAACGGATGGGCCACGGGAAAGGCTACCGCTACAGTCATGATTACCCCGAAAATATCAGTGGTCAGGTCTACATGGAACAACTGGCGACTTTCTATGTTCCCAAATTCATAGGCGCTGAAACTGCACTCGCTGAACGGCTTGAGCGTTGGAAACAATTACGCGAAAATCTCCGGAAAAACGTATCCGGCACTTGATGCTTTAGGTTTTGCAGTCGCGCCGGAAATTTCCTATCTTTATTACCATGAAAAATACTTTTCAGTTGATGGCCCTGCTTGCTTTGGGCTTTTGGGCTACCGCAAATGCCGAATCTGTCGGTGAGAAGATGGAGGAGGAACTTGGGGCCTACATCGCCATGCCGGCAAAACTGGGTGGTCAGGGACAGATTAATGTCCGGGTTATCGATAACCAGATGCAAGTCTACTTCCTCGATAAGGAAGGCCTCGTTATCGATCCGGTTGTTGACAAGCTTTATGTCCGATGGGAGAACATTCGTAATCGTACGGAGGACGGATATCTTCCCATGTCTCCTTCATCAGAAGGTCCTTACCTCGACAATGCCCGCAAACTCTATCCGCCTTACCACTTCCGCATCACCCTGATCATCCCCCAGGAAATGGAGGAAGACAACATCGTCCTGTTTGGTAACATCTTGCGTCAATAAAGGTAATTCGGTTTGCAATACACGTCTCAGTCAGTTCACCGGCGCCAGCGGCCTCCGTTTAACCTTTTACATACTCTCCGCGATGCCCTCTTTACCGGCATCGGCGTAAGTTTGGCCGCGTGGATACTTCCGGGTCTTGATTACGGAGGCGATACGACCACTCTCTTGTTTGTTGTCCTGCTCCTTGGAGTCCTCAACGCCCTCTTGCGGCCATTGCTCATAGTTATGGCTCTTCCGTTCGTCATCTTTACCCTCGGGCTGGGGCTCCTCGTCATCAATGCCCTACTCCTCTGGCTCGCCAGTGGTGTGATTCCAGGGTTCCTTGTCACCGATTTCTGGAATGCCCTCGGCGGTGCCTGCATCATCGGTTTCGTAAACGGGTTCCTCCTCCTGCTCACAGGCACCAGCCGTGTTCAAGTCCAGAGACCACATCACCGCCGATCTCGTAGAACCCCCGGACAACGCGTCCAGCGTGACCCGGACGACAAAGTTATCGATATTTAACGGTTATTCTCCGCGCTTGCGGAACGGAAAGACTTCGCCAAGGTTAACTTACTTATGGCTGATACAAATTATGATCTTGTAGTAGTGGGCGGTGGTCCTGCAGGTTACGCTGGCGCCATTCGTGCCGGTCAACTCGGCAAGAAGGTTGCCTGCGTCGAACTCGAACGTGCCGGTGGGACCTGCCTCAACTGGGGCTGTATTCCCTCCAAAGCCCTCCTCAAGGCCGCTGAAACCTACCACGCCGCTCAACATGCAGGTGAATTCGGACTCACTATCGGTGAAATCAGTGTAGATTTCGCCAAAGTCATGAAACGCTCTCGCAACGTATCCGGCCAGATGGCCAAGGGTGTCGAATTTCTCTTTAAGAAAAACAAGGTCGATTACTTCCTCGGTCGCGGCCAGATCAATAGCGCTAAAGAAGTTGAGATTACCGAAGGTAAGGATAAGGGCAAAAAGTTAAAAACAGAACGCATTCTCCTCGCCACAGGTTGCAAGTCCCGACGCATTCCGGATATCGAGGTCGACGGCAAGCGCGTCTTCACCAGCCGGGAAGCGCTCGTCATGGAAAAACAGCCAAAGAGCATCATCGTCCTGGGGGCAGGTGCTATCGGTGCCGAGTTCGCCTATTTCCTCCAGACCCTGGGCACCGAGGTAACCCTCGTCGAAATGCTCCCGGCAGTCCTCCCATTGGAAGACACAGACATTTCCAGGGCCATAGAACGCTCTTTCAAGAAAGCCGGGATGAAGATCCACACTGGCACCAAGGCCGAGAACATCAAAGTCTCTGACAAGGGTGTTTCACTCGATCTGGTAAAGGACGATAAGACCACAAAGGCGGAAGCGGAAGCCCTTCTCCTCGCTATCGGTGTCGTCCCCTATACCGAAGGCCTATTCGGCAAGGGCTTTTCCATTGCCACCGACAAGAAGGGTTACTTCGAGGTCGACAAGAACTATGCCACCAGCGAAAAAGGCATTTATGCCGCCGGTGACATCATTGGCCCCCCATGGCTCGCCCACGTCGCCACTTTCGAAGCCGTCCAGGCTGTCAATGGCATGTTCGGCCACGGTCAGCCCAAACACGTCGACCTCTTTCCCGCCTGCACCTATTGCCACCCGCCGGTCGCCAGCGTCGGCCTCACCGAACAGAAGGTGAAGGAAAAGGGCATCGATTACAAGGTCGGCTAGTTCCCCTTTACCGCCTCA
>CAYQCG010000208.1:0-4657 GCA_964415925.1 uncultured Puniceicoccaceae bacterium
CGTTGTCGCGCAACACCCCAGCTCCAAATAAACCACAAATAAGTTTGTGGGGATTCTCTCCCGTGGGTCCTCAAGATTGAGTTGTGGTCGTTTGCGGTTGTGCATCGTCCGCCTATAAATGGTATCCACTTCTGCGAAAAGGCAAACAACGATGCCCTTACTTTGCAGAAGCTCCGGCATCCCTTCAGACATTACAAGGCCTCCACCACAGGAAACAACGCAACCTTTCGGCGGATGCCCTTCGTTGACAAATTTTCTTTCCAGGTCCCGAAATGTAGCTTCACCGGATTTCTGGAAAATTTCAGCAATGGTCTTGCCAGCGGCTTTTTCAATTGCAGCGTCCGAATCCATGTATTCCATCCCAAGCTCACGCGCAACGCCGCGGCCCACTGCGCTCTTACCAACACCCATAAAGCCTGTCAGGTACAGATTGGGTTTATACTTTGCCTCCTTAACCACTATACAGGAACGCATATACATGCCGTATTTAAGAGGCAAACTCTAGTTACTCATGCATTCAGTGACCTCAATCGAGATATTAAAGAGCAAACGTCTTTTGCTGCGTCCATTTTCAGAAGCGGATGCGGATGAGGTAGAGCTGCTAGCCGGAGAAAAGCAAATTGCCGAGAACACATTGCTCATAGCCCATCCCTACCCGCGGGGCGGGGCTATTTTATGGATTGGCACCCATGATGAAGACCGGCAACTCGGAAGCGGTTGTCAGCTTGCCGTTACTTTGAAACGTAACAAGCAGTTGATTGGCGCGATTGGATTGGACATTAACCGGGACAATAACTCTGCCGAACTCGGCTACTGGATTGGAGTTCCCTACTGGGGTAAAGGATATGCGACAGAGGCTGCCCGGACAGTATTGGATTTTGCATTCATTCATCTGAACCTGAACCGTGTATGGGCTCATCATTTCGACAGGAATGATGCCTCCGGAAGGGTTTTGCAAAAAGCCGGCATGCGCATGGAAGGATATTTTCCGCAGCATATACTCAAGTGGGGCCGCTACATCGACATTGTCCAATATGGCATCCTGCGTGAAGACTGGGAAATGCAGTCTGCTCAATCCATATAAACGCTTGAAGCAATCGCACTGCAGGGCTAACTTACAGATATGCTGAACGATGTAGTTCAATCAACCATCAAGGGGGTCATGCCGACCTCTAACGGCTGTGCCATTTTCCTGGGCCCGGAAGACAAGACATTCGTCATCTACGTTGACCAGTTCATCGGTAATGCCATTTCGATGGCGATCAAGGGCGTTAAAAAGGAAAGGCCACTGACCCATGCCCAGGAGATGAATATATACCTGGGTCTGGGAGTGGAAGTTGAGCGGGTCGTGATTAATGAGCGGAATGAGGACACTTTCTTCGCCCGGGTCATCCTACGCATGAACAATGAACTGGGGACCAAACTGGTTGAAATCGATGCACGTCCCAGCGACTCGATCGCAATCGCCCTGCAAGCTAAAAAGCCTATTTATGTGGCCCGGGATGTTATCGAATCCGTCGAGGATATGACGGAATTACTCGAACGTATCCTCAAGGAGCAGGACGAGCAGTGATCCATGTTCGATTCTTGAAACGGCTCTTGAGCTTTAGTTTCCTCGCGTGTTACCAGAATTAATCCATCCCGGTCAGCCGATTACCGCACTGGCACCGATGCAGGATGTGACGGACCTGCCGTTTATGAGATTGATGGGGAAGTATGGGCCGCCGGATTACTTTTTCACCGAGTATTTCCGCGTCCACGTTCATTCACGGCTGGAAAAGCACATCCTGGCTTCCATCACGGATCACGGCACCGGCAGGCCGGTTTTTGCACAATTGATCGGGAACAACGTGGAATACATTCGACGGACGGTTCGCGAATTGAAGGCCTACCCGATTGCAGGGATCGATATCAACCTGGGTTGTCCCGCGCCAAAGGTTTACAGAAAATGCGCAGGAGGTGGACTTCTGCGGGATCCGGCGCTAGTCGATCGTATAATGGGTGTTTTGCGTGAAGAAAGCCCAAATCTTTTCACCGTCAAGATGCGTATTGGTTTTGAGGATACGCGCCATTTTGACGTAATCCTTCAACTGGTCAACAAGCACCATGCGGATCTTCTCAGTGTGCATGGACGCACGGTTAAGGAAATGTATCGCAGCGAAGTCCACTACGACTGCATCAAGCACGCGGTCGACTCTGTAAAGTGCCCGGTTCTGGCAAATGGTGATGTTTCATCCGTCAGCAAAGCCGGAAAAATCCTGGAATACACAGGAGCTGCCGGCGTCATGATAGGGAGGCATGCGATCCGTAATCCTTGGATTTTCAGTCAAATGCAGAACGCATGCAGCGATGCGGAACGCGGGTCGCAGAACACGGGATATGATTTCAAGCCTAACCTGGGCGATGTCCGGCGGTATATCGACGACCTCTGGGCGGTGACGGGTGCGCCTGGTTTGCCGGAGATCAACCACGTCTCCAAAATGAAGAAATTCCTCAACTTCATCGGACAGGGAGTCGATCCGGAAGGCTCATTCCTCAAGGAAATGCGCCGCACCCGCACCGAAAAGGAGCTGTTTAAGGTATGTGACCGCCACCTCGTCAAAAATGGCCGCGCCAGGGAACGCTATTCCGACGAGCCTTACACTGGTGTGATCGCGCGTCCGAACCTGGAAGGAAAGGAGCTGGAAGTCATCAGCTAGACGAGGCACTCTGCTGTCCTCGATTCTTTGATTTCCTTCAATCCGTCTAAAGGTCCGCTGTAAAGGAGTTGCCCGCCCTGGTCTCCCCCACCCGGCCCAAGATCGAGTATCCAGTCTGCCGCCCGGATAAAATCCAGATGATGCTCAAAGACAATGATCGTGTTCCCTGCATCGCGAAGTTGAAACAGCAGGTCAATGAGGTGTTGTATGTCGATCCAGTGCAGGCCTGTGGTCGGCTCGTCGAGGATATAGAGGGTTTCTCCCTGTGACCGTTTGGAAAGCTCGAGTGATAACTTGATCCGTTGAGCCTCGCCCCCGCTCAGAGTGTTGGCCGGCTGTCCCAGTTTGACGTAGCCCAGGCCGACAGCCTGCAGGGTTTCAAGTTTGGTCTGGATTTTGGGGTGATTGCGAAAGAGCTCGTGAGCATGGTTGACGGTCATGTCGAGAACCTCCGCAATATTGAAGCCACGGTAGCGGATTTCCAGGGTTTCACGGTTATAGCGCTGGCCGTGGCAACTGGGGCACTCGGTGTAGACATCATTGAGGAAATGCATGTCCAGTTTGATCTGGCCGTCTCCCTGGCAGCGTTCGCAACGGCCGCCCCGGATGTTAAAGCTGAAACGTGACGGCTGGTAGCCGCGGACTTTCGCTAGCGGAGTCTGGGAAAACAGTCTACGCAACTGGTCGAATAACTTAACGTAGGGTGCCGGATTGGAGCGGGGACTCTGGCCGATTGGCGACTGGTCGACACGGACGACCGTCTTGAAATACTCGAGCCCCTCGATCCCCTTGTGAGCACCCGGCAGCGCCTTTGCCTTGTTTAATTGTCGTGCCGCATGCACTGCCAGCACATCATTTACCAGACTGCTCTTGCCGCTACCACTAACACCGGTTACACAAGTCAGCAGGCCTAAGGGTATGCTGGCATCGATATGCTTCAGGTTGTGATGTGAAGCCTGATGGACTGTGATGTATCCGGACTTTGGCGACAGCTGTCCAGCGTTCTTCTCCACCTTGCGTTGACCGCTTAGAAAGGGACCGGTCCTGGACTTTCCAGCGGTGGCCGATTCTTCAGGAGTTCCCTGGAAGAGAAGCCAGCCGCCTTCATCACCTGCCCCGGGACCGAGTTCAATCAACTGGTCAGCTGCTTTCATTGTGTCCTCGTCGTGTTCAACTACGATGACCGCGTTGCCCCGGTCCCGTAATTCCAGCAGTGTTGAAATCAATCTGCGGTTGTCGTAAGGATGCAGGCCAATGGTTGGCTCATCCAGGACATAGATGACACCAACCAGACCCATCCCCAACTGTGTTGCCAGTCGCACCCGCTGGGCTTCCCCGCCGCTCAGGGAATCATAACCCCGCTCGAGAGTCAGGTAACTCAAGCCCACTTCATTGAGAAAACGCAAACGGCCTTCAAGTCCATTCAGTGCATCTGCAAAAGGCTTCAGCGAATCGAGTTCCGTCAGCCTGGCAATAAAGCGATGGGCGGAGGTGAGATCGTTCTGCATGAAATCAGTGAAGCACATGCCTTGCAACTTGACGGCCCTGGATTCCGCCTTCAGTCGGTGTCCCTGACATTCCTGACAAAAAGAACTCACTTGATAGGCCATGAGCCTGGCCCGCAATCCGTCTGAACTGGTGGAACGGCGGGTTTCTTCAAGATCCGCGATCACGCCTTTAAAGCACTGTTGTTCGGGCTTGGTGTTTCCACCCTTGAGCTTGAAATGGAAGACTCGCTCACCCGCTCCATACAGAAGGATTCGCCTGATATCCTGAGGCAGGTCTTTCCAGGGAACTTTGGGATCATAAGGCAACTGCTCCGCCAACTGCTTCAGGATGGCATTCCTCTGAATGATCATGCGTCTGGAGCCGATCCGCCAGGGCTTGATGGCACCCTTCTGGACACTTTTTTCAGGATCCGGATGAACCAGTTCGGGGGCAAACTGCAGCGTTTCACC
>CAYQCG010000209.1:0-4639 GCA_964415925.1 uncultured Puniceicoccaceae bacterium
ACGGTTTCTTCTAAATACAAATCGCTTCAAGTTGTAATGGTGTACGGTAATACATAAATTCCATTACACCGCCCTCCAGGACATCATTACACTTGAAGATCCCGTTTTTGACATAAGAGCTTTACGGTATTTGACGGATTCGCCGTCAAAAGATATCGATCAACTTTATCAGGATTCTGCGATACCGCTTTGTCAAATTCTATCCATGAATCTGCTGTTTTGTCGAAACCCCACCATCGGCATTTTAGCTCATATTGGCTTGCATTTGAGTTCCATCGACAATCTAAAATGGTATCTATTTCAAATCCTTTCGTATCGCGAATTAATTGATGTATGACATCTTCGGTAATCGCTAAGTATTTGTTCGCGTAAAGGCGTAGCCTAACAACGTGAACATTCTTTACTTTACCAGTTAACAAAGATTGCACTTGATACACCCAAGGGGATAAAGTATCCACAATCTGAAAGGGCCCCAACCATTGAAGTTGTAACTTATCAGATTTCCTTGTAGCTCTACTCACCAGGACATAGTCACCTATTGCATATTGCACATGTTCTAATCCCATAGAATCTTGTTTATGTTTTCGGTTCAGACGTAAACGTGCTTGTACGTCTATTACACCTTTATGAGTTGCTTCCATTATATCATAAAGCTTCTCAAAACTTTCTTGTATAATTCGCGAATCACGTGGTATTGATTCAACGTTATATCCTTCAGGTTGAATCACATAAAGGTCAAGAGGTCCGGTCTCGGCTTGCACTAAAAAGATTTCATCAGAGGTTTTATCGTTCAACCTCTTCCTAGGCGTATTGTTCAATTTAAACTGCACCTGACTCAAAACCAATGTCCAGTATTTTGATTCCAGGCTGAGTTCACTCAACATAACCCGTAACACCTTTAAGAATTCTCGATTCAATCTTTCGGCTTTTCCATTTGACCATGGGCTATAAGCCACAGTAATGTGATGTCGAATACGTAACTTGTGTGTTAATTCTGCTACAAGAGAATTAGCAAAATGACTTCCTCCATCTGTCACAATTATTGTATCCATACGAAGACCATAACGAGAACGCCACCAAAGTATACCATCCGCCGCGACAATAGCATCCGCTGTATTACATGCTATAAATTCAGTTTTTCCACTTAAATCATCACGAATAGCAAGAACATATTCCTTGGCTCGAATATACAGAAAATCCAAATGTAAAACTCCATTACGTTTGGTTGCATAAAATTGTTGGCCTAATCTTCTTTTAATTGTTCGTGATTGATGTTCACCGGTACAATTCAAACAGAATTGGTTTAAATCCTTACAGTACCGATAAATCTTATTTGAATAGAACGATCTCTTTAATATCTTCGCTAAAGTATTTGCTCCTGGGTGTCCATATTCGCTATGCATTACTGCCACTAGCAATGGTAATAAGGAATCAGGTATCCAAATTTTCCCGCCCACTTTGATAATTCCATCCTCTTCGATAGAGTTTGTAGGAATATTCGCTTTTGTTTGCAGTTGAGCGAATTTTATTTCCTCAAGTGTAGGGACATGAATTAGATCACCTTGGACATTCCTCTTAGGATCTACCCTGGAAATTACTTGATCAAACAAAGATTGTTTCAACTCAGTTCTTTCACAATGAGTTGGCAATTGTACCTTCACCTCGAACTTATCTTCCGGAGTTATATCTTTTAGAGGCTCTTTCTCTTGAATTTCCTCAGGATCTAACAATTTTAAATTTTTTCTCCGGCTTTGTCCGATGTCTACAGGCTTATTCTTCTCACCCGGTTGGTTATATGCCTCTAAACGCCTTAATATTCTCGAAGTATTTGCAGAAACTTTCCTTTGCTGCTTTACTCCCCATCGAGAAAATAGATCGGCTAAGAAATTGTCTTCCCCAGAAATATGTCTTATACAATACTGATATGATTGGATAATCAAAGACCAACGTTGCAATCTCATTAAAGTCGTCTTTGAGGTTTCCTTCTGAGGATTTAATATATATTCCAAATTTCTATGATCCATGAATATATTTAGTTTTCTTCCAGCAAAAAGGTAATCTAGTCTTTTCAGAGCAAATATCACTGGATATGCTTCCTGACTACTAACGTGCCATCGGCTTTCTGCTTCAGTCCATTTATGAGTCGTCAGGAATACTATTGCATGTTGTTGTTCCCTTAAAGGTTTTAACAATTCTTCTGCAGGGGATTGGGTAACTATTATAGAACACCCAAAAGAACTTGCGTCCGTAAATAGACAAAGTTCCTGTGTTGGATCAGGAACAGCTAAACGAATAGCCTTATGTATTATTTGTTTACACTTCTCAAAGGCTTCTTGTTCTCTTTGACTCCAGCCAAAATCTATTAGCTTAACACCTGCGAGATATCGCTTCTTTTGTCCCGCTGGTTTATTTTTTGAGGTACTTTTTGGGGTCTTAATCATAAAGATTTTTTGTAAAAAATCCTGCAAAACTCCCTTCGCCTCCAAGAGTCCAAAAGGTACTAATGTTGTTTGAATCCATTGAAGGCTATGAACGAATGAATGCAGTTCAGTAGCTAACTCAGGAGTTGGAATAGCCAAGACTTTATCATAGTATTTCGGGTCAAAGCTATATCCCTCTTCAGTAAACTCCCTACCACACCAAACGATTTTCCTACGAAAAAATTGACATTTTGCAAAGTTCAATTTGACATTATACTTCTCATATCGCTCCAAAATCAAAGTGAGTCGATCGAGAAATTCATCCACAGTGTTTCCAAAAACAAGGCAATCATCTACCCAGTTAGCACAAATCTTGCCATGCAAATCCTGCAAAACTTCATTGGCAATGCGATCTTGGTAAACTTGGGGGCTGTTAAGATACCCCTGTGGAGCAACTAACATCTCATAGCATCCAAATGGAGTCACTAGAGTGAAAATATCACTTCTAGATGTAGGTAAAAGGTTAAATCCCTTCATATTATCTAAACTAGCAAAAAATTTTGCTCCAGCAGTGCAATCCAAAAGTTGTTCTAATAAAGGCATTGGCAAACTGCTTGGTTGTGAACGAGAATTAATAGCTCGAAAATCGGCTACCATTCGCCATCCTTTGTTTCCTGGTTTCGCAACCACAAATACAGGCACGCCCCAAACGGGATTTTTTACTCTACGTAACATGCCCAATTTGACCATTTGATTAATATGACCTTCCAACCAAGTCAACTGCTCCAAACTCATTCGCCGAGGCTTGCTTATGCATGGTTCGACGCCTTCTTTAAGTTTTGGAGACATAGGGGTTAGGTCCGAGATTTCACAATCCTCAAAATTGTGAATCAATATTCTTTTATAGCGCCTCAAGATACTTTCCAATCTCTTTAAATGCACAGGACTTATTCCTTGTTCTGACGCTAATTTCAGTTCGGCTTGAAGAAAAGTTTCAAAGTCTACTGGATCCGGTCGATCACCGATCCCAACTTCGTCGAATGTGCTATCTGTATCTAGCTCTTCATTTTTTCGAATTACCGCTCCGTCTGCATAACGCACCACGAGCTTCTTATACCATAGTCTATATGCTTTAATCAATCGACAAACATCAGACAATTCCACATTCCGTAGCTTTTTCTTAAGTACGTCGCCTCCGCTATCTGCAGTGGTCTTTTCTGTAGAATTTGGTAGTGAAGTGAATCGACAAGCCCATCCAGATTCATCTTCATAACGCATAGAAAAATTTGGATAAGTAGTTCTATAACTAAAGCATCCAAACTCATAAGTCGGATTAGTAGGTAGATTATCGGATTCTGTACCATTCATGATCACAAATCCACTATCTCCTTGTGTCTGCAAATCCCAATAGTTTGCAAGTTTATCAAGCATAACACTTGCACGTGTTGCAGATATGCGACCTAGTTGACACGCGCGTAAAATCTCCGGTACGTGCCTACTCAATTTTGAAATAGCGTCCTCCAAAGGTACGTCTTTTTTCTTTAAAATTGAATCCTGGTCAACGCCAATTAATTGTTGGTCATGCTTTAACATATCAACACACTTTCCAGCCCACTTATGTATATTCTGTTCCGGTGTAAGCCCTAAAGCAGTCAAAACAGGCCATCCAATCAGAACATCATCCCATGGACCTTCGACGATATAAATTACGACATTATGCAAAGTCACTAGGTCATTTCCCACTTCTATGGTGACTTTGTCCACAATGCATTTGCGGCTATAGACATACCGCTTATCGGCAACTCGAATCTTTACGGGATACTTTAACGCAATAGGCGCTTTACTCTTCGAGAGCAAACTATACGCTGTATATTGTTCCTCACCCATAAAGCACAACTGAGCACCAGAGTCCAAATCGGCTCCAACAATGTACCCAGCATCGCCAATAATAACTCTTTCTATCTTCACTAGCTCTTCCCGGGAACGTACCTTTCTTGCAGTCATATCCACCGGGGCAATCCGGACCTGGAAGCCCGGAGTGTCCAAAGCTAGTCACTCTTCCAGAGTCAACAACTCAAAGGGAGTTGTTTCCTGCTGCTCCTTTTGAGCAACAGAAGCCGCTTTCTGAGCCTCCGTTAACCGGTTGACCCTGTCCACAACTTTCTTCAGCATGTCGCCATAATTGGACAACTGCCCATTCTCCGTACTGTCGATCTTTC
>CAYQCG010000210.1:0-4629 GCA_964415925.1 uncultured Puniceicoccaceae bacterium
CCGTATTGTCGGCAATCTCCAGAAGACTGCCGTTGAGTTCGACCAGGCTTTCTTCAACGGCCCCATAGCTCTCCTCTTGATTCGTCAGTATGTTTTGGGTCACCCCACTCTCACCAAAAAGCCCCTCGTTGATCTTCTCCAGTAGTTCTTGCAGCGCCATGACCTCAAAAGGACCGGCAACATTTTCCGGAATACCTTCGATCATCCCGGTGAGTGACTCAAAGTTGGTCTTCAGTGTTTCCAGATGGGCCGGACTGTTGTTTGCCTTGTAGTGTGCAATGTTCACTTCAAGCATGGTGGCCTGGCCACGCATTTTTAGCACATGAATGACATCCTCAAGGGTTGTTTCCACCGTTCCGGACAATTCGTCCAGCGTTTCATTGTTCTGGGTTCGGGTCTGGACGGCAATGGATGCCTGTGCTTCTTCGGCTTCCGTGAGGGTTTGAGCGTTGATCTGGCTGAGTACCTCGAAGAGGCTGGATGTAACGACTTCGATCTGTTCGACTGAATTCTCTGAATCATCTATCAGCCGTTCATTCGTTTCGAGATAGTTGTGGCTTATTTCATAGAATTCCTCGATCAACTCAATGACATCCTGATTGTGGCCGTATCTCTGTGCGTCCTTACGGATCGTTTCCATCTGCCCCTCGGCATCGATCGACTCAAGCGCCCTGGTGGATTCCGCGTTCAAGATGCTACTCGCCAGAGTGGACACTTTGGTCTGGAAGCTCAATAGCTCTATCGTCGCATCGACGTCCGTCTGTATATCGTCCCCAGACTGCTTCAAGCTGGAATTCATGCGCAGGATTGTCAGGAGACTGACCGCCCCCAGCACCAGCGTAAGGGCCGCAGCTACGAGAAATGCGGTTACGAGCTGTTTTTTAATGTTTGCGCTGCTTTGTTTAGCCATTGTCCAAGGTTTTACGGTTCGTCCTTTGAGATACTTAAGTTGAACAAGTAAGGTATTCCGGCCCCAATCCTGTCCCTGTTTACTTGAATCGCATAGGCAGAATCACGCGAACTGATACGGGGGATCCCCCTTTTTCTGCTGGATCAAATGACCACTCGGAAACACTGGCCAGGGCATACTCATCGAGATCCGCATTGGTGGATTTTACAACTCGCGGTTTAATGACCCGTCCCTGCTCGTTGATTACAAAGCCAACCTGTACGGTAGCTTTTACGCCCTTGAGATCACCAGGTAAACTGGGAGCAACCTGCTTGACCGGTTTGGGAGGTGAATCCACATCCTTCATCGAATGGGTCCCGGCGATTTCCTCATCCGTAAAACCGTCGGCATACAGATTGGAAAAGGCGATAAGACAAGCAACCAGGGTCAATAATTTAAGAATGTTTTTCATGATTTTTTATAGATAATTGGAAGATGCGTTCGGATAATTATACTTACTGCTTAGTCGGACGTCATGCTGGGCAACTTTAACCAATCTGCATAAGTATTCTCGATAATTTAAGTATTTCTAATAGGGTCTGTTATTCTGGCTTCGACATCCACAAGCCACTTTGACCAGACTAATAATCTTGCCTTGAAAACTCATTGGTTGAGATTCCTGACCTGACCGACACTCACGAAAAAACAGATGCAGATGCATCAATCAATCCACATACAACCTTCTAAAGAAGAATTCCGTTCACTCGCAAAAACCGGAAACCTGATTCCCGTTTATGCCGACTTGATGGCGGACTTTGAAACCCCCGTGTCGGTTTATTCAAAACTCCAGGCTGCGGGCAGCGCATTCCTGCTTGAATCCATCGAGGGTGGTGCCCACCTCAACCGCTACAGCTTTATCGGTGCGCAACCCCGTAAGGTCATCCATTCCAAAAGTGGAGGGGATACGGTTGTTGCATCACGCGATGGTGGCAGGGAAAGCTTCCCGACCCCTGAGGATCCACTGGATGTGATCAAGCAGGAAATGTCCCGCTACAAGCCGGTCCGCCTACCCAACATGCCTCGGTTTGTAGGTGGAGCGGTCGGCACGATTGGCTACGAATATATCCACTCAATAGAGCCGACTGTTCCTATTCCAGAAGATGACCCACTCGGCATGCCCACCCTTCATTTCATGCTGGCGGATACGATCGTCATCTATGACAGGGCAAGACAGGTCCTCAGACTCTTGACTAATGCCCATATCGAAGCGGATCCCGACTCAGCTTATGAAGAAGCCTGCGAAATCCTCCGTGACCTTGCCGTCACTTTGGCTAAAGGCCGGGAAATGCCAACCCTGCCGGTCGTCCGGACACCGGCCCCGGAAATCCCGGAGGGGAATTTCACTCAGGAAGTCTTCCAACAAATGGTCAGGAATTGTGTGGAATATATTCTCGCCGGCGATGCGATCCAGATCGTCGGTTCCCAACGCTTCGAAATACCTGTCTTGAGCGATCCACTCACCCTCTACCGTGCCCTCAGGGTCGTTAATCCTTCACCTTACATGTTTCTCTATAATACAGAGGAGTTCTCCCTCGTGGGCGCCTCACCGGAGGTTCATGTCCGTCTTACAGACGGTCTGGCAGAGCTCCGTCCGATTGCAGGAACACGCCCGCGGGGTGTCACCGCAGACATGGATCTCGCCTATGAAAAGGAGTTGCTGGCAGATGAGAAAGAACGTGCAGAACATTTAATGCTGGTTGATCTGGCCAGAAACGACCTGGGGAGAGTGTGCGAATATGGCAGTGTTCACGTGCCTGACTACATGACCATTGAACGCTACAGCCATGTCATGCATATCGTCAGCCAGGTTGAGGGCAGGCTACGGAATGACAGCGACGCCTATGGTCTCATGCGGGCAACTTTTCCTGCAGGCACGGTCAGCGGTGCACCGAAAATCAGGGCCATGCAAATTATTGCCGAACAGGAGAAACAGCAGCGTGGCCCCTATGCAGGTGCGGTCGCCTACTTTTCATACGATGGTAATCTGGATTCATGTATTGCCATCCGCACCGCACTCTTGAAGGACAATAAAGCTTTCATTCAGTCCGGTGCCGGTTTGGTCGCAGATTCGGACCCCACACGCGAATTTGAAGAAACCCTCAACAAGCCAAAGGGCTTGTTGATAGAACATCAGATTGCCGAAGCGATGCACGATCATAAGGTTTAATTGATAAGTAAATAACTTACCTGAGTGCATTAACTAAGCTTATTTAATGAATAAGGTAAATTATTTATCCTGCCGAAAGTTGAACATTAGAATTATTCTAATTACTGAAAAATACAAGATTGACTCTTAGGGAACACATTGAAGCGTCGCATAATAAATAATTATATAATGACAACTGAGCAAAATACGGATGCAGAGTGGGAAAACCCCAGGTTTTCTCGCAAAAAGCCTGCTCCCAATGGATCTGATGAAATGACATCCACTACGGATTATGCCGAAGAAACAGCCAAACTGCCATCCTCGGAAAGAAGTGCATTAAAGCTGTATCTTCAGGAAATCGGAAAAACTCCGTTATTGACGCCCACTGAAGAGGTCGAACTGGCCGCAAAAATTCGTCAGGGGGATAAATCCGCCCGGGATCACATGATACAGGCAAACCTGCGTCTAGTTGTGAAGATCGCTCACGACTACAATAACTTTGGGCTTCCTCTACTCGACTTAATCAGTGAAGGTAATATCGGGCTGGTTAAGGCAGTGGAACGTTTCGATCCCAGCAAGGGCGGCAAGCTCTCGACTTATGCCTCCTGGTGGATCAAGCAGTCAATCAAGCGAGCTTTGGCGAACCAGTCCAAGACC
This sequence comes from uncultured Puniceicoccaceae bacterium, assembly GCA_964415925.1. Lineage (GTDB taxonomy): Bacteria > Verrucomicrobiota > Verrucomicrobiia > Opitutales > Oceanipulchritudinaceae > CAYQCG01. The sequence continues at coordinate 3,753 of CAYQCG010000210.1, forward strand.
ATCCGGCTCCCGGTTCACCTGGTCGATAAAATCGCCAAAATGCGGCGCACAGCCATGCAAATGGCCGAAGAACTGGGACGTGAACCTCACGATGAGGAACTTGCGGAAGTCATGGGTATGTCAGTCAACAAGGTAGCACACTTGAAAAGCGTATCGACCCGTCCCAGCAGCCTCGACGCACCTGTCGGTGACGACGAGAATACAGAGTTTGGTGAACTCGTCGGTGATGAAAACGCGGACACCCCTTTCGAACAGTTGCGCAGTAAAAGCCTGTTACGGGACCTCAACAGCATTATCGACGACATGAGCGGCCGTGAGGCCGACATTATCCGCCTGCGTTTTGGCTTGAATGGTGAAAAAAGCAAAACACTGGAGGAAGTCGGTGAAATGTTCAACATCACCCGTGAACGGGTAAGACAGCTCCAGAACATTGCATTGCACCGTATGCGGAAAATCCTCATTGAACGTGAAAAGGAGCGCAGTCTTGAGGATATTGAGGCGGAAAATGCAGAACGTGAGAAAATGCGTGTCCTAGACGAATTCTACAAGATGACTGTTGCCAGTAAAAGCAAGCCTGACAGCGGCAAAAACTAAGCCGCCCTGGTAACCAGGACGGCTTGGATAGTTGAATCTCTATAATCTCAGGCGCTTGCTGTAACTTGCGGGGTATTGCGATTCAATCCGGCAAGTTTCAACAACGATTCCCTGCGAAGATATATCACCACCAGGCTGCTGACCATTACCACGATTGCCAATACAGCCAGCTGTCCATGGTCACCCTCAAATCCCAGGATAAAAACATGGGATAATATTGCTCCTGCCAAGATCCCAGCAGCCCCGAGCGCCCCCATTGCAGCAGTCGCCGGTATTAAAAGTA
>CAYQCG010000211.1:0-4615 GCA_964415925.1 uncultured Puniceicoccaceae bacterium
CTGTCTTAACTCTCATTTTCTAAAGTATTTAAGTAAGCGATTGAGCATCATGGGTATTAAAAAAGGTGTAGTCAGGAAGTGCCTGTATGGGTTCCTCATTGTATATTTACTGGTGGTGAGTGGATGTGGGCCAAGTGAGCCAAATCTCGAAGAAACATTAGAACAAGCCAACCAACTTCTGGAAAGCAACTCAACTGCGCAAGCAATAAGTCTGCTCGAATCTTATAATGCTTTCGATTCGGGTGAACCAAGAGTGTTGGAATCATTGGCATTTGCATATTCGTCGATAGGCAATCATCGCTCAGCGGCAGAGTCTTTCCAGAGCCTGGCAAACCTTCTGCCAGAACAGCCAGAGTATTATCTTTATGCAGCACAAGCTCTCAAAGAAAGTGATCAGACAGAGGACGCACTGCAGGCCTATCTGGATTATCTGGAGGCAATACCAGAGGATGCGGCTATCCAGCTGGAAGTCGCCCGTTTAAACGAAGAGCTTCAACGGTGGGATGAGGCTCTGAATAATTATCTGTCCAGCTACCGTCTTAAGCCCAGGTCCCAGGTGGCACTGAGATTGGGTGAATTGTTTCTTGCGAAGCGAAATTATCCGCAGGCTCGTACGTGGTACACTCAGGCATTAAACCTAGGTGATTCTGAGGCAGAAGCCATGCTCGGTTTACTTGAAACAGCCTTGCAGAGCAGGCGTTACCAGGAAGCCATAGGATGGATGCGTCAACTTGATGAGAAATATCCCGGTCAACTGGATGTGTCTCCACTAGCTTCTGCCAGGAAAGATCTGGCGAATTGGCAAGCGAGTCAGGCAGAACTAGCAGAGGCAACTGAACGCATTGGTGACATATCTGTAGAAGCGGAAGATGAAGTTGCCGAATCACCGCAAAGGACTGAGGTTGAGGAAACAGAGTCTGAAATTGTTGTAGAGTTGGAGACAACAACTCCGGATGTAGAACAATCTGATGTGTCATCGAGCGTCGAAAACCAGGCAAGTGATGCCACTTCTGGAGCGATCGTCGAAGTAGTAGAAAATCCTGGACCTCCTGAGGATACAGAACCTTCTGAAAACATCAGCAAGGAGGATGCTGTAGCCCTCTCAGAGTCCGAATCGGAACTCCGAACTACTGAAAATGAACAATTTATAGATCAATCGAACAACTTATCGGAGAAGCTCCTGGAAGCCCAGACGGCACGGAACGAAGGTCGTGATACTGATGCTATTCGTCTCTACAAGAACATTCTCTCCCGAAATGATAGCCGCGCGGATGTCTGGTATGAACTTTCTGAAGTATATCTTGGACAAGGCGACTTGCAGTGGGCGGATGCTGCTGCCCTTGAAGCCATCAGGCGCGAACCGGGTAATGTTCGTTACACATTACAACATTTGAAAATAGTCCGGCAAATGGGCGAAAATCAAACACTGCTACAGGAGCTACTCCGCGCACGTTCCAGATTCCCCAATTATCCGGACATCACCCTGGCATTGGCCAGAGCCTACATGAATGTAGCCCGGAATCGTCGAAATGCCTCGATCTTATACCGCGAGTTTCTTGCTCAGGCGCCTGATCATCCACAAGCAAGCATTGCTCGAGCTGAACTGGAGGCATTGTGAATAAATGGTGAGTAAGTTGATCAAAACTCTTTGCTGACAAAATCACTATTCAATATTCTTCTGGAATTGAATCCTACTCTACATCTGCGGCTACCAATAGACCTGCCGCTCTGTTCCTTATAGAAGAACTTCAAACTTCATGCCACTAGTTACACGACAGTGTATTGAGTCGATCAAACTCAAGGTGAATATCTATGACGTGGTATCTCCAGTTGTAACTCTGAAAAAAAGAGGTAGGGATTACTGGGGACTTTCTCCATTTACGAACGAGAAAACACCGTCTTTTAAGATCGATCCGGAAAAGGGATTCTTTAAGTGCTTCTCGAGCGGATCAGTAGGTGATATATTCCGTTTTATAGAGCTGACAGAAAAGCTGAATTTTAATGAAGCAGTCGAAGCTCTCTCCCATAGATTTAATATTACCCTGGAATACGAGAATGGAGCCCGGGGACCCAGCGAAGAAAAGCGATCCCTCAGAAGGGAATTGTTGGATATACATGAGCAGGCAACCGACTATTTTCACCAAGCATTTTTGTCTGACCATCCAGAGGCTGAGTCTGTCCGACTCTATTGGACCAAAGAGCGCGGTTTTTCCCTCGATCTGGCCCGGGAATGGAAGATCGGATATTCACCATCAAATAGCCGGAAATTGAATGATCGGCTGGTGAAAAAGGGCTGCAGTATAGAAGCAATTAAACAGAGCGGTTTATTTTATGTGTCCAACTATCAACAAGATCCATTACAATTTAAACAGCGATTCCGGGGTAGGCTGATAATACCTGTGCGTGATCATCAGGGTCAGGTGGTTGCTTTCAGCGCGCGAAAACTTGCTCTTACGCCGCAAGACGACCCAGCCAAAGACGCCAAGTATATCAACAGTCCGGAAACACCCTTGTTTCATAAGTCCAGTCTTGTTTTTGGAATCGACCGTGCCCGTGATGCTGCAGAAGCATACGGCGGATTTATACTGGTGGAGGGACAACTTGACGTGTTGCGCTGCTGGACAGCAGGATTCAAAAACGCAGTAGCCCCTCAGGGTACTTCCATAACAGAAGAACAGTTATTACTCCTGAAACGCTATCATGAAAGGCTGGATTGCGTACTTGATGGTGATAAGGCCGGACAGAAGGCTGCTTTAAGGATTGTCCCGTTGGCCCTCAAAACCGGACAGGATATCAGGTTTATTGTAATGTCACCGGGAGATGATCCAGACAGTTTTATTAACAGAGAAGGCCCGGAAGCTTTTCGCCAGACGAGAAATCGTTCTTTGAGTGTAATTGCATTTCTTGTTCGTGCCTTGCTGGGAGACGTAAAAGAGCCCACTCCGCAGCAACAAACAGGTGCTATACAACATATTTTTGAGGCACTGGTAGAAACACCTTCAGTTGTTTTACAGGAAAAACTTCTGGATGAAATTGCAGCGCATCCCGGAATATCGGTTGATCGAAAAGCCCTCAGTAGAGATTACCAGTCATTCCTGCAAAATCGTTCGCAAAGGCGTAAATCATTCATAGATAATTCTAAATCTATGGAAATGAAGCCTCAAGGAAGGTTGACAACGTCCGAATATGACCTACTGTGCCTGATTCTTCACCAACCCGACCTGGCTGTCTTGATTCACGAAAACCTGCAATTTGATTGGATAGACGCGGAAAACATTCACGGCAGATTACTGCTAAGAATACTATCCCTCTACGAAGACCAGGAATGGACTGGAACAGAATCAATTGACAACTTCCTGAAAACCGATGACGAGCGTGATATTATATACGGAATTATGGCCGAGGAACGATTTTATGAAAATACGGTCAAACAAGTAGAAGCCAGTCTCCGTGAACTCCGCTCTCGCCATCTGAAGCAGCAAATCGAGGAGAACACGAGGAAACTCGACAACACCAATGGTGATGAAACGCTGAGAAAACAGCTATTTGAAAAGAATACTCGCCTCCGAAAAGAACTTATGCGTCCGCCGTTTAACACCCGACAGACCGTTTAATTAAATTTTATGTCCGAAGCATTAATGCCCGCAAAGAAAACAACTGCATCCAAGAAAACGAGTAAACGTAAGACCGCTGCCCGGTCAGCAAGCTCGAAGAAAAAACCCGCCACGAAGAAGACTGCAGTCAGTCGTAAAAAGCCTACACCTGTAAAAGCCAAAAAAGAAAGCCTGAAGGAAACAAAAACTGTAACTCTTGAAACCGTGGCAAAAGGGCAAAAGGAAGTAGCGGATAAATCGCTGCCTGTCGACGAGAAAGGCCAAGTCAATGAACGTATCAGGGACCTGATACGCCAGGCGAAAGAACAGGGTTATCTTACCTTTAAAGACATTAATAAAGCCTTGCCGGGCACAATTAACAGCTCGGATGAAATTGAGAATGTTATCTCTATACTGGAGAACCTCGAGATTGATATCATCGACTCTGAAGAAGTCGAAATGTACAAACAACGTCTCGAGGAACATACCGAAGAGGAAATGAAGAGCGCTCAGATGGACATCATTGATGATCCTGTGCGCATGTATCTGAAACAGATGGGTCAAGTGCCTCTGCTGACGCGAGAGGAAGAGGTTGCCATATCAAAGCGCATTGAAGCTGCCGAGTTGAAAGCTCAGGATGCACTGTTTTCTGCGGCCTTTTCCGCAGAGTTCCAGGTCGATCTGGCACGTAAGCTGATTAATCGTGAGGAACGCTTCGACCGGGTAGTGCTGGACAAGAAAATTGACTCTCGTGAGCAGTATTTCAAAAACCTCCCCAAGATTGTCGACCAGATCGCGAATATCCAGCGTAAGCTGGACAAAGCCTGGAATGATAATCTCGAAGCCAAGGATGAATCAAAAAAGAAACGCGCACTCAGCCGTTTCAGACGTTACGAGAATGAGCTCAAGCCTCAGTTCAAGCAGCTATGCCTGAAAAAAAAAGTATTTGAAGAGAATCAGGAAACGCTTGAACCGATCGTCAGCGAAATCAGCGACAATCTGGAAATGCACGAATAGGCGAA
>CAYQCG010000212.1:0-4615 GCA_964415925.1 uncultured Puniceicoccaceae bacterium
AGCAACGACTATCACTGCCCTTGGAACAGATGAACGCTTCGACTTGACCAAGGCTTACTGGATTATTGCAGGTATTGCCGGGGCAGATCCTCAAGATGCATCTTTGGGAACTGCCTCATGGGCACGCTGGGTGGTCGATGGTGACCTTCTTTACGAAATTGATGCCCGGGAAATACCTGATGATTGGCCTTATGGCCTGATCCCTTTGGGCGCTTATGAGCCAAACCAGAAAGCAACTGGTTGGACTGTGGATAACATTGCTTTTCGTCTCAATCCTGGGTTGGTCCATTGGGCATACGGACTAACGAAAGATAATCCATTGCCCGACAGTGAAGAAATAAAAGAATTCCGTCAACTTTTCGAAGGCTATCCGAATGCCCAGTTACCGCCACGTGTGATATTGGGAGAGTCACTCAGTTCTAGTACTTACTGGCATGGAAGAGAATTGAACCAGTGGGCAAACGACTGGGTTAGACTTTACACCGAAGACGAGGGTAATTTTGTCATGACGAATATGGAAGACAGCGGGACAATGACAGCCCTTCGTAGATTAGCAGATGCCGGCAAGGTTGATTACGACCGGATACTTGTATTGCGTACCGCAAGCAACTACAGCATGCCTCCCAAAGGCAAGAGCACTGCTTGGTCAACAACTGCCGAATATCCGGGCGGCGGCCTTCCTGCAAAAGAAGCAGCATACCATGTTGGTAGTCAGGTGCTACATGAACTCATCGGAAATTGGGACAAATATAAAAACCGCACACCCTTTGCCGTTTATCCCAAAGAAGAGATCAAAGTCGTAGTTGTTACTATGTTTGAAATCGGAAATGATACGGGCGACTACCCTGCTGAGTTTCAATATTGGGTCGAACGCTGGCCACTCCCGGAAATCATTCCATTTCCAAATGGGTTCAGAGACCTTCGCTACGACCATGAAAATGGCGTGCTGGGTATTGTAACCGGTATTGGAACTTTTCGTTCAGCATCATCGATTATGGCCTTGGGGATGGATCCGCGATTCGATCTAAGCAATGCTTATTGGCTTGTGGCTGGTATTTCTGGTGTCGATCCTGAAGACGCCTCTCTGGGGTCAGCCGCGTGGGCAGAGTGGTTGATTGATGGCGATATTTCACATCAAATCGACATACGCGAGGCTCCTGAAGGCTGGCCTACAGGTTATATTCCTTTGCGTAAAAGTGAGCCTTATCAATTACCCCGCGAACAGGATAATGAAGGCGCAGCATACAGGCTGGATACAGGCTTGGTGAATTGGGCATACGAATTAACCAAAGATACCGAGCTTATGGATGAGGAAGGCATGAAGGAACGTCGTCAAGAATACAAAAATTATCCGAATGCCCAAAAGCCTCCATTTGTCCTCAAGGGTGATCAACTGGCTGCGATGACATTCTGGCATGGCAAACTGTTGAATGATTGGGCGAATGACTGGGTGGATTACTGGTCCGACGGAGACGGTAATTTTGTCACATCTGCAATGGAAGAAACCGGTACTATGCAGGCACTGACATTCCTCGACAACGCAGGTAAAGTAGATGTTGATCGTGTGATGGTTTTACGGACTGCAAGTAATTATACCATGCCCCATGAAGGGATGAGCGCAGCTGAATCACTAGCAAGTGAAAAGGAAGGTGAGTATTCAGCTTTTATACCGTCACTGGATTCTGCCTACCGGGTTGGCAGTCGCGTTGTGAAAGCTCTCGTTGAGGATTGGGACACTTATCAAATGAAAATACCTCAGTCAGACTAATCATTCAATTGATGAGTAAGATTAACGATATTTGTATTAAGATGCCTGGGTGGCTGGACGCCTGGTTTGCTGAAGATTCAAAGACTTATCCTTCCATGGATGTTCGTATGCAAGTTGTATTGGAATTAGCACAACAGAATATCCGGGAAAAAACTGGGGGTCCATTTGGCGCAGCAATTTTTAACATGACGGACTTTTCGTTGTGTGGGGTGGGGGTTAATCTGGTCATTAGTTCTAATTACTGTGGGGCACATGCAGAAATGTTGGCATTTGCTTCAGCTCAGCAAAATTTGGGAACGTACGATTTAAGTACTCTCGGTGATTACGAACTCGTATCTAGCACAGAACCTTGTGTTATGTGTTTGGGCGCAACGATCTGGTCCGGTGTTAAGCGAGTTATATGCTCTGCACGGGATGATGATGCAAGGGCCATAGGATTCGATGAAGGGCCCAAGCCCTCATCCTGGATTGAGGAACTGAATAATCGCGGCATAGAAGTCGTCATGGATGTTCATCGAAACAAAGGTATTGCTATCTTGCAGAGTTATGCCAGTGAAGGCGGCTTGATTTATAACGCAGGTCGAAAGGATGCATGAATGGTCAAGCTGCTGGAAGATTCAGTCGTTCGGAACCATTGGCACGCAGTAAGCCTGGCAACAGAAATTAAAGAGGGAATCCTTTACCCGATTAACCTGTTTGGCGAGGATATCGTTGTCTGGCGTATGGGTGGGAACGTCTTAGCATGGCAAGATCTATGTATCCATCGTGGCGTTCGTCTTTCAATTGGTGAAATCAGAGACGGCTGTGTTCGCTGCCCTTATCATGGCTGGACATATAATTCAGAGGGACAGTGTGTTCATATTCCCGCACATCCTGATTTGAAGCCTCCAAAGAAAGCACGAGTGATGACGTATCAATGTCGTGAATATGCAGGTCTGATTTGGATAAACGTCGGAGATAAAACGGAACCATTACAGGAACTGCCAGAATACAATGACAGCGCATTCCGCGTTATAGCCAGTGGTCCATATATTATCGAGGCGAGTGTGACCCGTGTAATTGAGAACTTTCTCGATGTCGCACACTTGCCGATTGTGCATGAGAATTACCTAGGGATACCTGATCGTGCTGTGATGGAGGATTACAAAGTTGAAGATACCGGGGAGGGACTGGTCGCAAAAAAGATACCGGTTTACCAGCCGAATCCCGACGGCAAAGGCAAAGGCGCTATCGTTCAGTATGATTATGGAATTTCTACGCCTTTTACAGTCTGGTTACGCAAGTGGCAGGATGAACGATGTCTGACGATCGTTTTTCCTGTCCATCCTATACATGAAACCAAAAGCAAAGCTTATTTTGTTACCTGTATGAATTATGATTATGAGACACCTGAGAAGGAAATCACGAAATTCCATGAAACTATACTAATGCAAGATAAACCCATTGTAGAGTCGCAGCGTCCCGAGCTGCTTCCAGTTGATTTGTCTCAAGAGCTACATTTAAGGTCAGACAAATTGGCAATAGCATACCGTCAATACGTAAAACAGAAAGGTCTTACATTTGGCATCGCCTGACTCATCCCTCCTTGAACGTTTCTTCAAGCTCAGCGACCATAATACCAGTGTGCGCCGAGAAATAATTGCTGGTCTGACAACCTTTGCAGCAATGTCATACGTTCTGGTTGTCAATCCAAGCATTTTAAGTGCGACAGGAATGGATGCCTCTGGTTTAATCAGTGTGACTGCTTTAGCGGCGGCTATCGGTTGCTTCCTTCTGGCCTTCTTGGCCAACTACCCAATTGCCCTTGCACCTGGTATGGGCACAAATGCTTACTTTGCATTCATAATCGTAATTGGAATGGGGATTCCATGGCAAGCAGCACTCGGACTTACTTTTTGGAATGGTATTATTTTCTTTATTCTCTCTGTAACGGGTGCCCGCACCAAGATAGTTGAAGCCCTCCCTTTGCCTGTTCAGGTTGGTATACAAGCCGGCATTGGTTTTTTCATTCTGCTCCTTGGGCTGACTTCAGGAGGAATGGTTGTTAATTCGGAAGCTACGCTCGTTACCCATGGTGTGATGCTCAGTACGAATGTGATTATCACGGTAGTCGGTCTTGTCGGGATGGCTGCATTGTTAGTCCGGAAATTCCATGGTGCAATTATTGCTGTGATCATACTCATTACCCTAGCAGGATTACTAATCCCCTCTGGTCAAGGAATGTTAACGTCCGTGCCGGAAACTTTCATATCACTGCCACATAACATGGGAGCGCTTGTCGGCCAACTAGATCCTTTTTACCTTTTCACTCATTTTGGACAAACACTACCGATACTCTTTGTCCTGTTATTACTCGATATGTTTGATTCAATTGGTACGCTTATTGGAATCGGACGACGTGCTAATTTCATGGATGATAAGGGCAAAATGCCACGCATTGGAAAGGCCCTTACAGCTGACGCCCTTTCAACTATCGCCGGAGCAGGTTTGGGAACCTCAACAACAACCTCTTATGTGGAATCTGCAGCGGGTGTCGAAGCTGGTGGCCGTACCGGATTAACAGCTTTTGTGGTCGGATGCTGTTTTCTTATCGCGATGTTGTTTAATCCAATTATTGCCGTTGTACCGCCTGTGGCAACTGCTCCGGCACTGATCATGGTCGGCGTATTGATGGCATTTGGGCTGAGGGATATCGATTTTCAGGACTTTTCTTCTGCGGTTCCAGCCTTAATGACCGCCCTGTTGATACCGCTTATGTTCAGTATCATGCACGGGATAGCCTTGGGTCTTATATTATATACGAGTATTTTGTTGGCTACAGGTAAGGCACGTTCGATAATTCCACTG
>CAYQCG010000213.1:0-4613 GCA_964415925.1 uncultured Puniceicoccaceae bacterium
CGCCCATGCACACAGGTTGCGTTTTAAGGGGCCGGTTATCGGAATTACAGGCAGCAGTGGAAAAACCAGTGTAAAAGAACTTTTGGCGTCCTTGCTGGGTGGTGAAAAGCATGTCCTGCGCACACAGTCAAATTTGAACAATCAACTGGGTGTTCCATTGACACTCTTAAGGATTGATTCACAAGCCCATCAGTTTGCCGTGATTGAAGCCGGTATGAATCTACCTGGAGAGATGGAAATACTTTCAAGAATGATTGAGCCGGATATTGCTTTGGTGACAAATGTAGGCCCTGTGCACCTGGAAGGTGTCGGCAGCATTGAAGGTGTTGCGCGGGAGAAGTCACGCCTTCTTCATCATTGCCGTAATTCAGGCTGGGTTAATTTTCCTGAGAAGTGTCTGCAGTATGATGATTTCAGGACTCTAAAACTTAGATCATTCGTCTTTACCGAACGTGATAATGAACCAGATTTCCCGGGCGATAACTATGCAGCGATTCATCTGAAAGTGTGTGAAAACTGCCAGAATGGTTCTGTTTGCCGGGTCTCGTTCATGGCGGAGGAAGGAGAATGGCATGAGTTCAGACTTCCCTTTCTCTCGCACGGAATGATGTATAATGCGGCCGTAGCTCTTTACATTGCATCGCGACTGGGGGTGAGCAGTTCTTTACTGCAGGCGCGTCTGGAACGCTGGTCTCCTCCACCTTTCCGTGGACAAATCGTGCAGCTCGGCCACACCGTTTACTACGTTGACTGCTATAACTCAAATCCTGACTCGATGCTGGATACATTTGATGCGTTCCAGCGAGTATTTACCAACTTTCCACGCCTGTATATACTGGGATGTATGAACGAACTGGGCCATGAATCCGAGGTTTTGCATGAGCAAGTGGGAAGAAAACTAAAATTGGATAATGAAGACAGAGTGATCATTCTCGGGCAGCAGAGCGAGTCACTCAAGAAAGGGATTCTTAAAGCGGGTAACCCCGATTCTTCAGTTGAAGTTGTCAAGAATTTAGAGCAAGCCCGCGAACGTCTTGAAGCGTTTACCGTGACGAAAGGGGCTGTCCTGCTCAAAGGCAGCAGGGGTTACCACCTGGAATTACTACTTCCCGACAGTTGGGAGCAAAACACCAAACTGGATTACGCGGTATGCTGACTTTTCTGGCAGATCCTGATACTCCGTTGCGCCTTTTACGCTTTATTTCTTTCCGAAGCGTAATGGCTTCGGGCACGGCCATGCTGATTGGATTCTTGATTGCACCGTGGTTGATGGCGAGGCTTCGTATGCTGAAGGCTTCGCAAGTATTCCGAACTACGGAGCAGGTTGGAAAGCTCGCCGATTTACACTCCGGAAAAGTTGGAACCCCCACCATGGGCGGACTGATCATTTACTTCTCTGTTACGATAAGCGCGCTTTTATGGGCAAGACCCAATATCTATGTCTTGACCGGATTGTTTGTATTCACCGGCCTGACCATCATTGGATTCCTTGATGACTACCTGAAGATTGTCCGCAAAGGAAGTGGGGGCTTGAAAAGTCGATGGAAACTGGCGGGGCAGGCTCTCATTACCGCGGGTGCGATGATCTTACTGTTGGGAAATGAGGAAAGCTCGGTATTGATGAGGGAATTATGGGTGCCATTTCTGAAAGAGCCGCTCATGGCAGTCATGCCGATAGCCGTAATGGCACCGTTTCTATTCATAGTACTGGCGGGCTCAAGTAATGCGATCAATCTGACCGACGGGGTGGATGGATTGGCGATTGGTTGCACGGTAACGGCTGCATTGGCCTATGGTATTCTGGCCTACAGCACAGGGCACTCTGTTATTTCAGAATATCTTCTGATTCGGTTTATCCCAGGATCCGGGGAGCTGACGGTCTTATGTGCCGCGCTGGTGGCCGGGAGTTTAACTTTCCTATGGTTCAATGCACATCCAGCAATGGTCTTTATGGGCGACACAGGATCGCTTGCCCTTGGTGGAATGATTGGTATTATTGCCTTCATGGTGCTTCATCCTTTTACGCTGGTTATTATTGGCGGGATTTTCGTAGTAGAAGCATTGTCCGTAATTCTGCAGGTGGGTTCATTCAAATTACGCGGGAAAAGGATTTTCCGGATGGCTCCGATACATCACCACTTTGAACTGAAGGGCTGGGCGGAAACGCAGGTGGTGATACGGTTCTGGATTCTCTCCCTGATTTGTGCTGTGGCCGGCCTTGCGACCTTGAAACTACGATGAAGTTAGCTGAATACGCGCCGAAGTTGACCCCGCTACTGGAAAGGCCCGTGGCCATTCTTGGATATGGAGTCAGTGGACATGCCGTTGCCAGCCTGCTGAGTGAATTTCAGGTTGAATGGATCGTCTACGATGAAAAAGAGGGGGAGGGCATCACACGTGACTTCAAAAGCTACCAGGCGAAAGAACATAAGTTGGCTGTATTCAGCCCGGGATTCCGCCCGGATCATCCATGGCTGGAAACAGCTCGGGAATGCGGCCTGAGTTTAATGGGTGAACTGGAACTCGCTTCGCACTTCTGGAAAGGTGAAGTAATCGCTGTAACCGGTACAAATGGTAAGACAACATTAACTGAGTTCCTTTCGTTTGCTCATAAACGACACGGTAAAGATGCGGTTGCAGTTGGTAACAACGGGGTTCCTCTTTCTCGTCTGGCGGCTTCTCCGCAGTATGATGGAGTCGTTGCCGTTTGTGAAGTGAGTTCTTTTCAGGCAGAATCGTTGGATTCATTCCGGGCCGATGCGCTTTTGTGGACAAATTTCAGCGAGGATCATCTGGACCGCTACGGCGATATGGAAGCCTATTTTCTGTCTAAGTGGAGGCTTGTCGAGCGGCTGCGTCAACCTGTCTTTTTCTACGGACCCAGTGTGGCAGAGGCTGCCAAATCGTTCGGGGTTGGGATCCCCGATTACGCCAGATTGTCGGTTGCAGATACAGGACTTCTGGGTTCGATATCTCTGGACAGTGCTTTCAATACAAAACGCCAGGTTGATAATTTAGCACTTGCACGCGACTACTGGCTGAGCAAAGGTTACCCACTGAACGTGTTGTTGGCGGCAGCCGATAATTTTAAGACACTGGAACATCGTTTAAAAGCGGTTTCCATGGTGTCAGGCATAACGTTTTGGAATGACTCCAAATCGACCAACTTTGGCGCTGCATTAGGCGCACTGGAAAATTTTGATGGACCTGTCCTATGGATAGGGGGAGGAAAATCAAGAAGGGGTGATATCCGGGGTTTTGCCCGCAAAGTGAAGCCGCATGTCCGGATTGCTTATTTACTGGGTGAAACGGCCCCGATAATAAAGCAGGTATTGGAGGAAGATGGTGTTCAATGCCGGATTTTTAAGTCCCTTCCAGAAGCAACCGAAGCAGCTTTTGAGGATGCACGGGAGGGAGAGCACGTCCTCTTCAGTCCCGGTTTCTCAAGCCAGGATAATTTTACCGATTATATTGAGCGTGGGACACATTTCGAGAACGCTGTTCTGCGCTTAAAGAACCAAAACGTAGCTCTAGCCAGCGACGAAGAAACCCAAGAAGAAAAATGATGAAAACATTCAAAATAATCTTTCTCGTGCTAGTCGCACATTTAGCCGGGGTCATTCTGCTGATGCAGCCGGGATGCCATGGCTTGCAAGTTGTCCGTAATGAACGCACGGATTCAACGAATAAATCAGGTGACGCAGAGATGGAAATGAGTCCCGCAATGGCACAAAGCAGCGATGCGGAAATTGCCGCCCTGCCGCAAGACAGCTTGTCTGAACCGACACGGCCCGACAACTGGGAGGATGAGCCGATTGATCCTGCTTTCAACGCGGGACTAGATATTCTGGAACCTCTACCGAGCGACATACCCACTGTTCCCGACGTTGCGGACATCCAATACACAGTCAGGTCCGGTGACACGTTAACCAATATTGCGCGCCGCGAGGGCGTTACGCTCAGTGCGCTGCTTGCAAACAACAATCTCCAGCGATCCTCTACCATTTATGTTGGCCAGACACTCAGAATCCCGACAGATCCGGGTTCCAGGGTGACCGAGGCACCGCAACTTGAACCGGGTCAACGGTATACGGTTAAGTCCGGTGATACCTTAAGCGGGATTGCCGCCCGCCATGGTCTTACCGTCCAGAAGCTCAAGGCAGCCAATGCTCTTTCGAGCGACACGATTTATGTCGGACAAACTCTGGTCCTGCCCGGGGTATCATCCTTTGACCGGCCACCGTCATTGGCACAGCCCCAACCGACTGTAAGCAGAAACACTTCCAGTCGTCCGAATCCTCCTGCTCCCGAGCCTGAAGCGGGAGACCGGACTTACACGGTGAACGCTGGCGACAGTCCCGCTAGCATTGCAGGAAAATTCGGAGTATCCGTACAGGAACTGATGCAGGTGAATAACATTACAGATCCACGTCGTCTGTATGTGGGGAGAACGTTAATCATACCAGAGAGCTCACAGTCGGCTACTCCCACCAGCAACACCCGGCAGCGCACTGCCAGTGAACCGACGCCCGTGCCTGTCCCCATTCGTGTTGAACCCACCCGTCCAACGCAGAGACCGGCAAACAACCTCGACTCCCTGGAGGCCTTGCCCG
>CAYQCG010000214.1:0-4548 GCA_964415925.1 uncultured Puniceicoccaceae bacterium
GGACCGCGCTGGGCTGATTACGAGCAAACCAGGGTATTGATTTTTGACAGTATTTACGATGCCTACAAGGGAGTGATCTGTTTTGTCAGGGTCTTCAGTGGCTCAATCAAGAAAGGGCAGTCGATTCGCCTGATGAGCGACGGGAGCGTGACTGAGGTCAAGGAAGTCGGTTTTTTCAGTCCCAAGGCACGTGCCTGCGAAGAGTTAACCGCCGGAAATGTCGGGTATATCGTAACGAGTATCAAAGAAGTCTCGGGGATCAAGATTGGCGATACGGTCACATCAGCGAAGGAACCGGCGGAGGAAATGCTACCCGGGTTTCAGGAGGTTCGCCCGATGGTCTTTGCGGGGATATATCCGATTGATACCTCGGACTATGAAAAGCTGAAAGGGGGTGTTGCCAAATTACGACTAAATGACGCAGCCTTTACTTACCAGTCGGAAACTTCAACGGCCCTGGGATTTGGATTCCGCTGCGGATTTCTAGGACTGCTCCACATGGAGATTGTGATTGAACGTATCCGTCGCGAGTATGGTTTGGATATTATTTCCACCTACCCGAGTGTGGTTTTCAAGGTTACCAAGCACGACGGTGAGGAGCTGGAAGTGGATAATCCCATGTTATTGCCGGACCCAACCGAAATAGCGAGTATCCGGGAGCCTTTGATCAAGGCTACACTGCATATCCCGAATGATTATATTGGCGACATCATGGCGTTGTTGAATGAGAAGCGCGGTATTCTTGACCACACCGAAACGATCGACAGTCAGCGTGTGATGATGGTGTGTGTGCTGCCCTTGAGTGAAATCGTGGTTGATTTCAATGACCGTCTGAAGAGTATCACGAAGGGTTACGGGTCGATGGATTACGAGTGGCATGAATACCAGGAAGCAAACCTGATCAAACTGGATATCCTGGTGAACAGTGAACCCATTGATGCTTTTTCAAGTATTGTGCATCGTGAGAAAGCGGAATTCAAGGGCAGGGCGCTTTGCGAGAAATTGAAGGAGATTTTACCGCGCCAGCTTTTCAAGGTCGCAATACAGGCTTCGGTAGGCGGGACAGTCATTGCCCGGGAAACACTGGGGGCGATGCGCAAAGATGTGACGGCCAAGTGTTACGGCGGGGACATTACGCGTAAACGCAAACTGCTGGAGAAACAGAAAGAGGGTAAGAAGCGGATGAAACAAATTGGACGCATTTCGATACCCCAGGAAGCCTTCGTCGACATTCTCAAGACCTCGTAATCATGTTCCTATTCAAGAAGAAGTTCATAAAAGAAGCCAAGGAGTGGCTGAGAGTCGCCCACAAGATCCGCAATTACCGCAGAGACATTCTGGCGCCGGAACTGCACGAGGAAATTGAGAAGCAGGAGACGCAGCTGAAGAAGCTCCTCAAGCAGAAGCCGGCTCCGAACAAGGCGGTTACAGAGTTGACGCGCAACCTGGAGCGCACCCTGATGAAAACCAAGTGTCCCTATGCGACACGCCGCTCCCTGGCGGAGAACGTGGAGGTGATTATTGTGGCGGCGATACTGGCGATGGGAGCGCGAACATACATCCTGCAACCGTTTCAGATACCGACCAATTCGATGTATCCGACCTACAGCGGGATGAACTATGAGATCATAGAAAATCCACGGGAGGATCCCGGCATAAGAGCAAAATTGAGGACGACGTTAAAGCGCACGACAGGCCGTTATCATTATGAAGCACCGGCTTCGGGGGAGGTCAAGTTCATCCTCTTCAAAACCGGAGACGGTAACTTTGTGAACATCGGCCAGTCAGTTGAAGGGCGTAAATGGCTTTTTTTACCTAGTACCTGGAGCGCCTACAACATGGCTGTGGGAACCACGGAGTTCAGCGTCCAGGTACCGACTGACTTCAATTTCAACGACTTGCTTCGTGATACATTCGGTCCTTACGATGAATCGAGGCTTCAGTTTGTCAGGACAGTAACGGGACGGGACAACAAATCCTATGAGCAGTATGTCTACAATACAGGAAGAGTCGTGGAATCTGGCGATCCATTAATGGTATTCGATATTCTGCCGGGAGATATGCTGTTTGTTGACCGCATCAGTTATCACTTCGTGCAACCCGAAATTGGAGATCCATTTGTCTTCAAAACTGACAAGATTGTCACTATGGACCCGAGTGAACGGGGCAAATATTACATCAAGCGGCTTGTCGGGAAGGGTGGCGACCAGTTACAGGTGGAACCACCGGTTCTTTACCGGAACGGCGACCCGATTGACGGCGCAGGAGCGTTCCAGAAGAACAATGAAACCGTTGGTGAATATGAAGGCTACAACGTAGAAGAAGGCATGCGCTTTCTCAACTGGGAGAATGCGGTAACGATTCCAGAGAAACATTACTTTGCGATGGGCGACAATTCGGATGCGAGTTCGGATAGCCGTTACTGGGGATTTGTCCCGGAGGAAAGCGTCATTGGCCAGGCCCTGATTATCTATTATCCTTTCACCAGCCGGATGGGGCTGGCAAAATAATCGAAAAACAGGGAATGAAGCCTCCGCACGGGGAAAAGAGCCAGAGCGGGGTGGAAATGTAATTGGACTGTCAAAGAACGGGGTTACTCCGCTTAGGCGAGGGCTTCAGCGGACTGGGTGGACGGTTGTGGGTGAGGAAGTAAGACTTGAGAAAAAAAGGTATAATTATGACATGACTGGGACCTTTCTATGGTTAGTGGACACTGTTGATTTCCGGAGGATCAAGAGTGAGAGGTGGGACAGATAATATGAACATGAGTATACTATATTTTCTAAAAGAGAAGTGAAAACTTCAACAAATACGAGGATTAACAAAATTTATTAACTTGCATTGATACAGAAGTATTTAGCGTTATGGCGCACAATAAGTATTATGTCTAATTAGTATCCAGTTGACGCATAGTGCCTTTCTGACCTAGCTCTTTTATTCTATGGCTGTTGATCCTGTCTTTAACTGGCGACCCGAAAGAAAAGCGGGCATACTATTACATCCGACTGCATTGCCCTCTTCAGAAGGGATTGGAACGCTGGGAGATAACCTTAAGTATTTTCTGGAATTCCTAAAAGAGGCCCAACTACCTTTATGGCAATCTCTACCATTGGGGCCAACCAGTTACGGTGATTCGCCCTATTCGGCACTATCGATCTACGCAGGGAATCCTTACCTGATCGATTGCAAAGCATTGGTCCAGCTGGGCCTTCTGACGCTTAATGACCTGGAGCCGGTCATGAGCCTTCCGCTGGATCACGTTGACTACAGCGGGCTTTACCGGAGGAAATGGCCTGTCCTCAAGCTTGCCCACAAACGATTCGTAGAGAGTGGCAGGGCTTATTTACCCAATTACGGATTATTTGATGAATTCTACCGGGAGAACCGTCATTGGCTGGAAGCCTTTACAGCCTATATGGCCTTGAAGGAGCATTTTGGAGGAAAACCGTGGTCTGAATGGGATTCACCTTATCGAGACTATGAGACAGCGTTGGAGTCCCCTCTTCTGAAAGATCTTGAAACAAACCGACAGCTACATGCTTTCACGCAGTATCTTTTCTATGCCCAATGGAATTCCGTACGGGCCTATGCGACTGAACTGGAAGTAGACATCATGGGAGATATTCCGATCTTTGTTTCGATGGACAGTGCGGATGTGTGGGCAAACCGAGAACTATTCAAACTGGACAGCGAGGGTCGTCCGACTGTGGTAGCGGGCGTTCCCCCCGATTATTTCAGCGAGTCAGGGCAGCTTTGGGGTAACCCATTATATGACTGGAAGAAACATGCAGCTGACGAGTATCAATGGTGGCTGGACCGCCTGGGCTGGACATTCAAGTTTTATGACCTGATCCGGCTGGATCATTTCCGGGGGTTCGCGGATTACTGGGAAATTCCAGCCGGTAACGCAGACGCCCGCAAAGGTAAATGGGTGGACGGACCCGGCACAAAATTTTTCAAAGCGGTCAAGAAGGAGTTTCCGGATGCCCGCTTAATAGCGGAAGACCTGGGGGAAATTGATGACAAGGTGCGCAAGCTCCTGAAGGATACCGGCCTTCCCGGCATGGCCGTGTTACACTTTGCCTTTGACGGTCATCCGGACAATGAGTTCCTCCCCTGTAATCTTTCGCCTGAACGGGTTGTCTACACCGGTACCCACGATAACGATACATCAAGGGGCTGGTATGATTCTCAGGAGGAATCGATCCGGGACCAGGTGCGGCGCTACCTGACAGTGGATGGTTCGGATATATCATGGGATTTGATCCGGGCGGCCTACAAGAGTGTCTGCCATACCAGCATTTTCCCGCTACAGGATCTTCTATCACTGGGAACGGAGGCACGAATGAACTATCCCGGCAAGCCACAGGGCAACTGGCAATGGCGGATGAGCCATGAACAACTTGACAGTCTGTGGCAGCACAAGGACTACTTCAGGGGAATGGCCTGGCTTTACAACCGTGTGCCCTTTTCGGATTCCGAAGCCAAGAAGGCCTGAATCCTTGGGATCAATTCATCCCCGGCATCTTCGAGGACATAGTGTCCGGC
>CAYQCG010000215.1:0-4505 GCA_964415925.1 uncultured Puniceicoccaceae bacterium
GATACAGCCCGCAACCATGCGGAAGAAATTCGCGCCTACATCGGTGCCGGCCTCGACATGGTTGCGGAAGTAGGGTGTGTTTGGCATAATTAAAAGCGTATCGATATCCACGAGATTAATCGGACGCTTATAGTAGGTAAGAAGCCATTCGAGCAGGATCCATCGGGACGTACAGTAGTAGTTAAATCTTTCCTTGAGATAGTTATCGGGCTCTGTGGTAATCGCCAGGCACTTCTCGAGAACAGGAAACTTTTTAAGTAGTAAATCAACCAGTTGGTTAGTTTTAGAGTCAGCTCCGATAATATGGATGTGAACGAGTGTGTCTTCAGCATATTTCAGGAAAGACTCGAGGTGGCCTTCGGCAAAACGGAGGAAATAACTGGAATCACAGAATGTGGTGTGAATGTAGGAAAAATTCTCTTTATCTAATTTTTTCAACCAGGTGACCGGCTTGAAATTATATTGGACAGGTTCAGGAAAATCAGCGGGTGACCGGTCAACCGGTGGCAAGTAATAGAAAAGGCCATGAAGATCCTTAGGTATACCTTCCTTGCAGGAGATGCACAATTTCTGTGCTTCAATGAAGTGTGGGGTCGAATCAAGAAACGCCTTACGGGAGTGTTTCAGGACACCGATTGAAAGGTGGTAGAAAAGATCATCGCCGGATTGTTTGCGATAATCCTCTACGATAAGCAGAAGTTCGTTGTAAACGTCTTCAACCAGGGAAGTCCCGTGTTGCCATTGATCAATCTGCCAGCACTGGTTGGGAGATATTACAGATTTAATCCCGATAAAAAATGCAGCGCCGGCCAAAAAGGGATCACCGTTATTAAGAGACAATTGATGATATACTTTAAAGGCAATTTCCTTTAACTCCAGAGCGAAATCATAATTTAGCCCATATTTGGCGGGATGGCTGGTCGAACGTATCAGGTCCGAGAAACGGGTTCGGAAACGCCTTCTGGCTTTCTTAATCCAAAAGTTATGCAATAGCACAGGGTAAGCGGTGCGTAAGTGTTGTAGGTCATAGACAGACCTGGATAAATTATTGACGCGGATATCGAGCTTCTTCTCGTGGAGACCCGCAAATTCTTCCAACATACCATGCTGGTTTTTCGACGAATCTTCGACGTCTCGCACCTTGGGAGATTCAGTGCTCATTAAACAATGACCGGTTCTATATCAATTACTGGAATGCTCAAGACACAACCTGATCGGGTGTTGAACGCCCGCGGATGAGGGTGCCGGTGGAGCGTTCCTTGCCGATTTTCTTCTGCAGTTGCATCATGCCGTCCAGAAGGGCCTCCGGGCGCGGAGGGCAGCCGCTCACGTAGACGTCCACGGGCACAATGCGGTCCACCCCCTGGAGTACGGCATAGCTGCGATACATGCCCCCGGTGGAGGCACAGGCTCCCATCGCCACGACCCACTTGGGCTCGGCCATCTGGTCGTAGATTCGCTTGAGAGGTTCGGCCATCTTGTAGGTGACAGTACCGGCGACGATCATGCAATCGCTCTGGCGAGGACTGAAGCGCATGACTTCCATCCCGAAGCGGGATATATCAAATCGGGAACCGGCCGTGCCCATTAGTTCGATTGCGCAACAGGCAAGCCCCATCGGCATGGGCCAGACGGAATGTGCCCTCACCCAATTGATGGCTGCATCCAGGCGCGTGACCACCACATCACCTTCGACTTTGCTGTTGTATCCGACATTTTTATTGGAAACCATTACATGCAACTTACAGGGGACGGGGTGTTTGGCAAGTGTGATGGGAGTGGCGGAATTAGCATGAAATAACAAAGACTAACATTCATTACCCTGTCCTAGAAGAAACTATGGTGTAAGGCGTAATGAATCTGATGGCTTCCGAGGGAAAGGACCCAGCATTATTGGGACAACTCGAATAATATGCAGAGGAACTGGTAAGTAGCTATATAAATGCCGGGGCAGGTGTTTTCGCTCGGACCACCGATGCTGAGGACTGAAGGTTTGTAATCACTCAGCCATCTCCTTGCCCTGGATAGAGTGTCCGGATCGACAAGTTCGGCCAGCAGATAAGGTTTTTTATAAAGTTGCGTGCAATCCAGTGCCCATTGTGTACCAGGATCTTTTGAGTCTCTAATGTCGGGGACAAAGAAGAGAACGGCATCGGCGTCGCGGACATTCCATTCGCTACGGAGCGAACGTGGAATGTCGGGAGCATGGGGACTTCGCTCTTCCGGGGTTTCCTTTAACGGGAATCGTCGAGGGACTACCCCACCCTCGCAGGCGCGTCCTGGCGAACACCAGCCGCCAATGCCTAATCCACAATCGATAGCAGCTTGCAGTGCTGCCTGGTCGACGCCGGTCTGTCCACCGGTGATAACTTTTTGAATAGGCACTGAGATCTCATAAACAATGAGAGGGGTCAGGTCGAGAACAGACAGGGGCTGAATTCGTCAGCGACTTGTGGCAATAAACTTGTTTTCCGGCCGTACGATGTTTTCATGAAGCAGCATGAAAATGTGGTTCTTATTGACCGTCTTTTGCATTGGTTGCAGCAGTGTGGTTTCGGCTCAAATCCAGACAAATGAACGAGCCAAATGGTTTAAAGATGCACGTTTTGGGATGTTCATTCACTGGGGTGTATACAGCGCTGCGGAAGGCATCTGGAAGGGCGAGCCACTGAGATTCCATAACAACTATGCCGAATGGATTAAGTACAGGAACCGTATTTCCAATGAAGAATACATCACCCTGCTGGATCACTTCGTCTGGGAAGAGATTGATCCTGAGGAGTGGGTAATACTGGCCAAAAACTCGGGGATGAAGTATCTCACCATCACCGCGAAGCACCACGATGGCTTTGGATTATGGGACAGCAAGGTAAGTGATTACGATGTAGGTGACTATACCAACCCGAAAAGGGACATCATCAGGGAACTTGCAGAAGCCTGTGAGAAACATGGCATCAAGTTGTGTTTATACTATTCGCATTGGGTGGATTGGGAGCACCAATACGGGTGGGACCACACGCGGGAAGTCTATGAGCTCACCGAAGAAGATTATGCCGAATATTGGGAGGAAAAGGTGATCCCCCAGATACGGGAGTTGTTAACGAATTACGGTGAGATCTCCATGTTATGGTTTGATATGTGGCTGCATCACTCGGAGACCATTGTGAGTAAAGAGCAATTGCTGGAACTGAAGTCCATCATCCGCGAGTTGCAACCCAACTGTCTGGTGAATTCACGTCTGGGTCTTTCCATTGAGGAGGATCCTGACATTGACTACAAAACACTGGGCGACAACCGCCTGGGTGAGCGGAAGGAGGACTTTCCCTGGCAGTCGCCCGCTACTGTAGCCCATTCATGGGGGTATCATGCCCTGGATACGCAATGGAAATCGACCACCACCTTGTTGAATTCATTGATCAATAATGCGTCTTTGAATGGTAATTTCATGCTGAACATCGGCCCGAGGGCGAACGGAGATGTCCCTTATGAGATTTCCCAGAGAATGCTCGAAATGGGCCGATGGCTGGATGTCAACGGTGATGCGATCTACGGCGCAGAGGCATTTGATTTAAGAAAAGACCAGCATGACTGGGGAAGGATCACTTGCAAAAAGACGCCGGAGGGCTTTGAACTTTATCTGCATGTCCGTAACTGGCCACTAAACAAAAAAATTTATCTGACGGGGGTCACGGATGAACCCGGGAAAGTTTATGTCTTGGCGGACAAACAGAAGCAAGCGCTGGACTACAGTCATCATGGTGCGTTTACGGAGATTAAGGTTCCCGCCCTTGAGCCCGACCCTTACGTTTCTGTAATAGTTGTTGAATATAAAAGTAAACCGGGCATTGAAGATGGCCTGGTGGGTAAATCGGTTGACGGGGGATACTCACTGCAACCAGACAAACAGTATCCTGTTAATACGGCATTAAGGATTCAACCAGCAGAAATCAGGGAGTCGATTCCGGAACACATTGCGGTCAACTCAGCACAAACGTTGCGGTGGAAAATCTATGTTGATAAGCCCGGAGAGAAATCAATTGATGTCTCGTATAGTTACCAAGACAACTCCAATGATAGCTCGCTGCGAATCGAGGTCGCTGGCGAAGTATTACAACATACCGTAAAACCGACCGGAAAAACAGTAGGCGAACCCTATAGAGACTGGATTATTGAAAGCTTCGAGTCTCACCGGATTGGGACTGTGAATTTTACAAGACCCGGGATTTATGAAGTAGAATTAACCGTTCAGCCTGCCCGTAATGAAACGGTTAAATTCCAGTGGGTTTGGATTGATTAACTTGGTCACTTTACCGGCTGAAAGAGCATACAGGCCATAGAGGGTGAAGGTCTGCTTTAACGATTGACCGAATCAGCCGATGGAGTAGAAGTGACAGTTTCCGGTCATGGAGAGGTGACAGAGTGGCCGATTGTGCACGATTGGAAATCGTGTGTGCCTCACAAGGGTACCGGGGGTTCGAATCCCCCCCCCTCCGCCAGCGATCCAT
>CAYQCG010000216.1:0-4504 GCA_964415925.1 uncultured Puniceicoccaceae bacterium
GGAACTGTTGTGGAACCCTCCTTCAAATTGTAGGGATTCATGCCCTGTGCTTGTGCTTCCCGTAGTTGGAAGATCGTTTACATCCAGTGTATGATTCATCCAGATATGCCCCGCTTCAACATTGGTGATCGTCGATTGTGTCCCGGTGATACCTTCGTTGTAGAAACGGTCCGCACCAATGACCGTAGCAATATCGACGCCGCTAAAGGCACTCGGGTTGCTGGAGACAATATCGGACTCCCCGGCAGATAATGATAAATCACTGTACGTGCATAAAGCCAAGGCTGACAGACTTAAGAGTGGTGTTTTCATGAGCGTAAGAATAGGTGTGGACAGGTGCGACGATGATTATTGAGAATATTTTCTACCTCTTTGTCAATCGAATAAGTGCCTAATCATCACTAAATTACACTCTAATGTTTATAACAGGTTTTTAGGGCTTTGTTCTCACTTGAATTGAGGTGTTTGCTCCCCTGTAGCTTCCAGGTGCAACCTGCTGAATTAAGCTCTTATGAGCTACTTCAAGGTCTGCAGCACAATACCCGGTGTCAGGATACTCGGCAATACGGTGGGGCTCTCCCCGGGCTGGTAAATCACGTTCAGTGGCACTGCGGCACGGTCGAAACGCTTCAGGGCCTCTGTTATTGCCGGATTGCGGGCCGTCCAGTCAGCTCTCAGCGCGATAATTCCCTCTTCCCTGAAGCGATCGAACACTTCTGAAGAGGAAAATACTGTCGCTTTATTGGTTTGGCAGGTGACACACCACTTCGCCGTAAAATCGACATAAACGGTCTTACCTTCTGCAGCCAGTTCTTCCGCCAAACCGGGTTGCCAGTCACTCCAATGAAAATTCTGCGATTCCCCCGTCAGGGCAGCTCGCGGTGCTTCCGCATACATGCTGTCTGCCGCAGCCATATAGGATTCCTCGTCCGCAGGGGTTGGCCAGCCTCCAAGCAAGCCTGCAGTTAGCACCAGTATGGCGGTAACCATTCCGATGCGGCGGATCGAAGCTTTGCGGTGAGGTTGGGTCCACCGGCCGTAGATCCAGGCACCCAGCGCAATTGCCACCAGTCCAAAGAGAAAATGGAGAAAGCCGTAGCTGCCATATAATGCTTCAACACTCAATTGTGAGGATGCCACCCAGACCAGGTAAGCGACCGTGGCATACAACAGGAATGCCATGAACTGTTTGAACGACTCCATCCAGGGTCCCGGCCTGGGTAGATACTTCACCAGTGACGGAAATACCGACAACACTAGATAAGGCGAGGATAGACCAAGCCCCACTGCGCTGAGAATGATGATGAGTTGCGTTGGAGGACTCGAAAGGGCAACACCCAGGGCTGCTCCTAAAAAGGGTGCGGAACACGGTGTCGCAACTATCGTGGCGAGTACTCCGCTGAAGAATGATCCCTTTAAGCCTCCCTTGGATTGCAGTTCAGTGCCTGTTCCAACCAGACTTTGACCGATTTCGAAGACCCCGCTCATATTAAGGCCAAAAAGAAGGATCACCGCTGTGATCACGAAGACAAAGGCAGGTGACTGGAATTGAAATCCCCAGCCGGAGATATCACCGGTGGCGCGCAGTCCCAGAATGAGCAGTGCCAGTACCCAGAAGGATATCAATACTCCGATTGTGTAGCTCAGACCGTGATGAAATACGCGCTTCTTTGACTCTCCTGCCTGGTTCACAAATCCCATGATCTTTATTCCCAGCACGGGAAAGACGCAGGGCATCAGGTTCAGGATCAACCCCCCCAGAAATGCCAGTCCAATCGCGGCAACAAATCCCACCCCGCCTGAACTCTCCGTTCCGAATACATTGATCTCCCCGCTGCTTGTGGTCGCAGTTGTTATCGGTTCACCACTAAGGGTGAGCTTGATTTGCAGTCCCTGACTCTCGGTGGCCGGTCCCCAGCCGTTCATGGATTTAAGGACACCGCTGAGATACTCGATTTCATCGGATGCTGCCGTATCTATAGGCAGGGTGAGCCTGTATCCATCCTCCGTGGACTCTATGGTTTGGTCCTTTTCCGGAACGATCAGTCCGTTGTCTGAGAAAAAATATAATTCTTCGGGATCGTGCTCCGCTTCCGGACGCGCCGACAGGGTCAACTTATAATGTCCGTCTTCTTTCGTGGCTCTTATGTCCCAGAGTTGAGGATCCCGTGGAAGTTCGGAACGTGTTTGCTGTATCGCCTCCGCATCTTCCCCATATCCGGCTTCCGCCATGCTTGCGACCACCGGAAGGGTCAGGCTGACGTCTGATTCACCGGGAATACAGATTTGCTCGCACATCAGCCAGTCAGCTTTGGCGCGCAGGGTTACTTCTGTTCCCTCTTCCAGATCTTTGGGCGGTGTGATATCCACCAGCAGGTAGGTCACTCCGTCGTGGACAAAATCAACGATAAAGTCCTGCACGTAGATTTTCGGAACTGGCCAGTGGATCCCGCTGGCTGAAAAGCCTTCCGGTAAATCCCATTCGAGGCTTGTGGCATAGCCTGTACTGGAGCTTTTCCAATAGGTGTGCCACTTCGGATCATGATCCAGTCTCAATGCAACCGTGAACGCTTGCCCCGGTATGATCGCATTGAGCTCCGGGACCAGTTCAGCCTTTACAGGTGATTCACTCAGGCCAAATTGGGCATCCAGTAAGGTAGGCTGGATCACCCCAAGAAGTGCCAGTAAGGGTAAATATAGTTTCATGTTGCTGTGTACTTGGGAGCAATCGGTTGGACTCACTATTCCAATTTAGGCATGATCGTCGTTCATGCAACCTGTCATTACGTGCATGGTAATGTTAATTTTTATGCAACTATTGGGACTTCAGACTGTTCTTGCTGTCATTACGTCAGGATTGTAAACGATTCTATATGCATCGGCTGATGATTACGCGGAAAGTCCTCTACTGCTGGTTCTTCACCTCTGTCGTTACGGGTTGGTTGCACGCAAATTACCAGGATTTGCAGAAGGAGGCTGAGAGTTTGTATGCACAGCAGTCCTTTCAGCGGGCTCAGGAAATCTATACGTCTCTCTCACAGGATGGTAGCCTGACGGCTGAACAGCGCCAGTGGGTCAACTTCAGAACTGCAGATCTCAAATGGCGGCTGGCTGCGGCCAGGGGTGAAGCCGATATCACCCCCATTGTAGAAGCGCGTGATACCCTCTCGGAAATGGCGGGAGCACTCGAGCCCGAAGAACCAAGGCCCGAACTATGGGCGGAGATCAAGGCATCGCTGGGGATGAGTTATCTCCGGTATGGGCCGGCCCATAATTCCTCACTTGCTCAGCAGCATATTATGGAAGCCCTTGGGTATTGGGCGGATTCTACCGAAATAGACAAGGCACGGGAGCGTTATATCGGGCTAGTCCATACATTGGAACAGGACAGTCAGAGAGGTTATTCCATGCTCCCCAATCAGGCCCAGCTCTTTGAAAATGTCCTTAAGATCGCCACCCGCAAGAATGACATTGCCTGGGCCCATTTCCGCCTCATTGAGCAGCGGCGTTACGGCAACCCGCAACAGCAACTTGCGGTAGGAGACCGGCTGCGCGCCATTATTGAATTGGGTAACTTTACGGAATGGTACGACGACGCTCTCTTTCAGCTTGGCCAGTGGAATGAAAGGGCGGGGATCTCAAGCTACGATAATGCGGGTAACCTTATCCTCGAGCCGGATTTCGAGAAGGCGCTGGATCTTTACAGGCGCATCTTCCGTGAATTCGAACAAGGCGAATCCCAATACGTTTACCAGGCCCGGCGTCAAATTGAAGAGATCGAAAGAAAGGAACTGCAGGTCAATGTAACCCATACCTTCCAGCCGGGCAGTGAGATCTCTTTTCATGTCCATTGGAAAAACCAGAATTCCGTGGACGTCCAGGTCTATCCCATTGATGTGTCGGCTGAACTGGATTTTAAAGGTAGTTCCGAAAGACAGGCGTTAAACTGGATGTCCGGTATTCAGCTGCCGGACTCCGAACCTGTATACATCACCCGCCTCGATAAGGAACCCAGGCGGATGCATTACCGCGTAAGTCAGGATATCGATATAGAGGAACCCCTTGAGCCGGGTGCTTACCTGGTTGTCGCACGAAACGGTAATGACGAGTCCCGTGACTTGCTTCTGGTCACGGACGCAGCGCTTGTCCTCAAGACAGGGCTTCGTCAGGGCCTGGCTTACTTTAGCGATGCGCTCACCGGCGAACCCATCGAAGCAGCCACAGTCAACCTTCAAATGATCAGAAGACAGAGAAACGATCGTATTGAGGTCGAATCACTTTTACTGGAAACCGACGAGCAGGGACTTGCCCCGATCAATCTGGATGAATTTGCGCCACGGAACGAAAGTGAGTCGCACTACCTGGTTGCCTTTGCCGCTTCCGGTCAACGCTTTGCCTTTGCACGATCCCATTGGTATCCCTTTGGTCATAGGGATTCCCCGGGTGAGGAGTGGAAAACCTATACCAACGCAGACCGCCCGGTCTATCGCCCCGAAGAGACCCA
>CAYQCG010000217.1:0-4488 GCA_964415925.1 uncultured Puniceicoccaceae bacterium
GGGGTATTCCCAATTCGCTCGTTATTCAGGTAGACAAAGGCGTCTGAAGGTTCGCTGAGGATATCAACTATTCCCGGAAGGGGAGTCAATTGGACGGGTTCGGGTGCCGGACCTGAACGACTCGCCCGCAGTTCCCATTCAAGGGTTTCGTAACCCGGAGTGAATGCGGTTAACCGGTGTATGCCGGGAGTGAGTTGCAACTCGGAACCCGGTTCGAAATCAACGTATTTACCATCTACAAGTAAAGTTTCAGGTGCTGGATTGATAACCACCGGCACTGGAACGGGATGGTATTGCCAGCGATAAATGCCATATCCCGCTGCCCCCAGGAAAAACAAGAGCAGGAAAGCCCTGATGATACGCCGCCTGCGTTTGGCCCTGCCGGGGCTCGGCATGTATGCCGGTGAAACGGTTTCTCCCAGAGGTAGTGATTTTCTTACGCCGCCTTTATCACCGGATACTTCTACAACAAGATGTGCATGGGCTGCCTGTTTGATCGTCAGGCGATGGCCGTTCAATGCCAGGGTGTCGCCCTTTTTTAACCAGCGTGCGGTCGCTAAGGGTTCCTGATTGATTGTGACAGGTTCAGCCTGGTCGGCATTGGGTTGGACATAGAAGCAGCCCTGATGATGCGCAATCCATACTTCGGCTTCTGCTTGGCCTCTTACCTCGGCTTCCAGCTTTCCGTTTTGGGTTCGAAGGGCAAGCGGGTGGTCAAGATTGAAGCGTTGTCGCGTCTTGCCGGACTGCAAAATACCTTCTGCTTTCACGTGTCTTCTTATATTGGCTGATTACAGACCACCTCTACCACTTCCGGAGCTTCGCCTGCCCTGATTTCAAGATTCAGGCGGACGTCACGATACCGTGGCCTGTGCCCCAGTATGACATACTCTCCCGGACGGAGTTCAATTGTCTTCTCGCGGAAGGGCTGATATTTTCCGATTGAAGGGTAGATATCCACCTGTGTCTGTCCATCGGAGAGAAGGGTTAATTCAACGGGTTTGGAGAGGTCTGCAAGAATACCCTGTAAGTGATCGATTCGATCGCTGACAGCATTATTGGGATTTTGCAACTGGCGGGCTTCACGAAGCAGGAGCAGGGCGCGTTCATACTGGCCGTTTGCTTCGAAAGAGTCTGCCTGGCTGAGGAGCTGTTCGAATTTCCGTTGTTCCTGTTGCAGTTCAAGGGCTCGATTAAAACCGTTCCGCGCAGCCAGAAGACTTGGTTTCCGGCGTAGCGCTTCCTCATAAGCATCAACTGCCGAAGAGTAACGGCCTTCCTCAAGCGCACGGCGTCCTCTCTCCATTTGTTGCATGACATATTTTTCTTCAATCATTTCCTCGGCCTGGCTGACGCCCCCCTGTGCTGCTGTATCAGTCGGATTCATGGCCAATGCACGGGCAAACGAAACAAATGCGGTTTCTCCGTTTTTCTCTTTTAATGCGCTTAGACCTTCAGACATGGACTCTTCGTAGATTCCTTTCGCAAGGTAGCTGGAAACCCGCTCCAGACCGGCGGATGCGTCCGCTGCCAGAGGATCGAGGTCGACTGCTGCCTGGTAATCAATCCTCGCCAGTTCCGGCATGCCTTTTTCTTCCCATCCGCGTGCACTTTGGTTGAGGGCATAGACTTCGTCGATGGTTTCAGCCCGTTTTGCCTGGGCTTGGACAAACGGATCCTCTGGCTTGATTTCAAGCGCCCGAGCGAACGTTTCGCGGGCAACGACGCCATTTCCGCGATTAAGAGCGCGGAGGCCGAGGTTCAGGCTTTGGCGGAAGAGTTCGTTAAGCTCTTGTACCTGTGCCATGAAGGTTTGACCCGTGTTGCGGAATATATCCCGCGCAACTGCGAACTCACCTGCGGCAAACTCCATTTCCCCCCGATTCAGCTCATCCTCCGTGTTGTTAAAGTCTACCGAGAGGACCGTATCTCCATGGAGATTCAGAACCTGCCCCCGGGCCTGTAGCATTTTTTCACGTTCCGTCTCTGCCTCTGACAGGGCTGTTAAGGAGTCCGACAGTTCGGCTGATGCCTCCAGTGACGCCTGATAAGCGGTGTAGGCATCATCAAGCTGCCCCAGTTCCTCGCTTTCCTGGCCCCCCTCGTATTCGCTGGAGACCTGTCCGAAAAGGATACGGTGGTTTCGGTGACTGAGGTCCCTCTTAGCCAGTGCATCCAGGGTTTGCTCCACTTTTTCCCTGAGTTCCAGAACCATTTCTTCGGTGACTTCCAGTTCCTCTTCAGCTTCCGCTTCCTTACTGTCCTCAGATACTTTTTCTTCAACCGTGACAGGTTCCTTTTCTGTCGATGGCCGGGGATACTTTAGTAGCGCAATGATACCCGCAACGGTTATCGCAATGCATACCAGAATGATAATAGTGCGGCCAAGGAGACGCCTGAACCAGGGATTCGGTTGGGTTTCTTCGATCTTCTGTTGTCCCCGGGGATCGGTTGGACTGACTTGTTCCCCGGTTAATGGACGTTTCGGTGTATTGTCCCTGCGGTCACTCATACCCGTAAAACTCCGGTATTTCCGTTATACCAGAAACCGTTAGACTAATCTTCTGCGAGCGGAGCAGCGTAGGCAGACTCCAGTCCTGTCTCATTGAAATAGAGTTGACGAATGATTTCGCGGAAGGTGCGCATGCGTTCTTCAGCATCTCCGGTGAGCCGGTAAGTGCGTCCTTCCAGTTCGAAAACCGTCGGTCGTATGAAAGTCCCCATTTCATCACTAATCATGACTACTTCTTGAGCCATATTGTTCGCAATTTCAGAATTTTTACGGGCTGCCCTGTAGATTGAATGTGTGATTTGTCCACCGAATGCACCCAGTTGTATCAGGTCGATGGCTCCAGCACCGTTTGCAGCAGCTGCCACGCCACCGGCCAGGGTCACGGCTGCAGCTATGAGGGCACGAGTCCGTTCGTTGGTAGCCTTGGCCCGGGCTTCCTCAAGGGCGATGGAAAGTTCGCGGACTTGACCACGCCAGGCTAGATAGGGAAGCCAGACACCCTCATGGAGGCCGTTGTAGTATTCCTCAATCTTGCCGAGTACCAGAAGTTCCTGCGTTTTGAGCGTCTTCACCCGCATGTAATTGGGATCCTGGGGTGCAGGAAGCCGCAGTAATTCGTATGTCCCGGTGACATCGTCTTTCTTTACATAATCACCGAAGGCATCCGGCGCCAAATCCGCAGCAAATCGCATGTCTGTTGTTCTGCGAATCCTTTCCAGTTCAGCTACTGATAGCGTTTCTTTAATTTCCGCCAACCGGTTTGAAATATGTATATAAAGATGGTCGTATGGGTCTTTGGATAAACGGCCAATATCGACAAAATCTTCATCTATCGTCTCATACTTGAACCGTTCACTCATCCAGACTCTACCGGTTGAGTCTGTGGCTGTCACATCAATGGCGATTCCATGTCCATTGGAAGCTATTATTTCACCATCCACGAGGAGATCCACCGACTCGACCGGACCCGGGGTTACGTAGACTTCGCTCCAGTGTCCGCACCGACCCATGATTGTCTTGAGGGAGTAGGGTATAATGTGAGTTTCAGCGCGTCGAATACTCGGGTTAATTGCCGAATCCGAATAAATTTCATTAGCGGTTGCGTACTCTTTTCTCGGGCGGTTATTGCTCGCGAGAGTCCGGATACTGCTGTTTGTGCCCTCTTCTTCAGCGGCTTCAGCTGGAGCTTCTTCGGAAGCGGTGGAAGCAGTGGAATCTGAATCATTGCTGTCACCACTCTCTTCATTGGCGGCAAGTGCGTTTTCATCCTTCTCAGATTCTTCGGCTTCTTCTGCCTCATCTGCTTCTTCGGCAGCCTTGAGTGCTTGTTCTTCAATGTATTCCTGCTTCAGGATCGCATCCAGTTGCTCAAGATCTACCCCCGGTTGAAACAATTGAATTCCGACACGAAGCGGGACTTCATTATCGGTTGTGGCATAATTTAGTTCAGTTTCAAGAACCTGTTGCGCATCTACGTCGGCGACAATTGAGGACGGCGTTGCACATCCCGACAGTATTGCAAAGCAAAATAGTGTGAGCAGCCCTGATATCAGGTATCTTTTTGTTTCAGACTGCATATTTTTTCTCATTCTGGCAGATGCTGGCGGGGTAGATGCAATTACGGATGATAGTTTATTTTAGTATCTTATGTATGTTTTAAGTTCCTCTAAAAGTCAACCAGAGGCAACTTCAGTGGATGTATTTTTTGTGTCCGGGTCGTTTTCTTCAGGAATTTCTGCTTCCGTTGGTGTTTCTGTGGCATTCTCTTCCGGTTCTTCCTCGTTCTCCTCGGCTTCTTCAGCGGCTTTCTTGGCAGCTGCTTCAGCTTTGGCTTGGGCCTGGGCAGCTTCATACTCATCAACACCCAATACCTGTCCGTATATCGTCGGGGCAGATGGTGGCGCAGGCATGTTCCCGAAGAGGAAGGAAAGCGCGGGGAGTTGCATGTTCAGAATATCGTAATACTGCCTCAGCTG
>CAYQCG010000218.1:0-4467 GCA_964415925.1 uncultured Puniceicoccaceae bacterium
AACAGCCAGCAGACCATGGCCACCCTCAAATCCCAGGATAAAAACATCGGATAATATTGCTCCTGCCATGATCCCTGCAGCCCCGAGCGCCCCCATTGCTGCAGTCGCCGGTATTAAAAGTAAAACTCCGGCAATCAATTCAGCAATACCGGAAGCCCAACGCCCCCAGGGTTCGACGTTCAGTTCCGCGAAAATGGCGATGGATTCCTCTGCACCAGTGAATTTGAAGGCAAGAGTCTGTAACAGGATTACCGCGGCCACCACTTGCAGAGTCCAGGAAATGATCGTTTTTGCTTTCATATAGAAGAAGTAGGATGGAATATGGATTGTGTATTGGATTTATGTGTTATTCCTGTGACGCCCTTGTTTTCGATTCCTGACAATGAAAAAGCCACCCGGTTGTCCGGATGGCTTGTTGAAAGAATGTATGGGCCGATTTACTTCGTGGCCTCGTCGAGGATATCGCCCAGTGAAGTCATCTGCTCATCACCGGTCAGGGTATCAAAAGCGGCAGTCTCTGCGGCAAGCTGTGATTCGTCGTAGTTGGCTGCCTTAATGGACAGGCCGATCCGGCGTTCGTCACGGTCGATCTTGATCACACGTGCAGTAACTTCGTCTTCGACATTGATGACATCCTTGACCTTTTCAACCCGGTCTTCGCTCAATTGGGAAATATGCACCAGGCCATCAATGCCATGTTCAAGCTCAATAAACGCACCATAGTTTGCAATCTTGCTAACCTTGCCCTTTACCACATCACCAATCTTGTAGTATTGCTCGATCTCGCTCCAGGGATCGGCCATCAGCTGTTTCATGCCAAGCGATATACGCTGTGACTTCGGATCGATATCGAGCACAATGGCGTCGACTTCATCACCCTTCTTCACTACTTCCTGCGGATGGTTAACCTTGCGGGTCCAGGACATATCGGAAACATGCACCATCCCGTCGATGCCTTCCTCCAGTTCGACGAATGCACCGTAACTGGTGAGGTTGCGGACCTTACCCTGGACGCGTGCGCCCACCGGATAGTTGTGTCGCACCATATCCCACGGATTGGGATCGAGCTGGCGGATAGAGAGGGAAATCTTCTGTTCTTCCTTGTTGATTCCGAGAACGACTGCATCGACCTCGTCGCCGACTTTTAACATTTCCCCGGGTTTGGAAATCCGTTTTACCCACGAGAGCTCGGTCACGTGGACAAGACCTTCCACGCCGGCCTCCAGTTCGATGAAAGCACCATACGGTACGAGGTTGACGACCTTGCCACGGACTTTGGCACCCATCGGGTAGCGGTTCTCGATTTCTTCCCAGGGATTCGAGGTGGTCTGTTTCAGGCCAAGGGAGACACGCTCACGGTCACGGTCAACTTCTATGATCATGACATTCACTTCTTCACCCACCTTCAGCATTTCGGATGGGTGACTGATCCGGCCCCAGCTCATGTCGGTAATATGCAGGAGACCGTCGAGGCCATCCAGATCAATAAACGCTCCGTAATCGGTGATGTTCTTGACGGTGCCGGGACGCATGTCACCGGGCTTGATTTCGTCAAGCAGCTTGCGGCGCTTGTCACGACGCTGCTCCTCGATCAGCTCACGACGGGAAACGACAATATTCTTCCGGTCATGGTTGATCTTAACGACCTTAAAGTCATAGGTTTGCTGGATATACTGGTCGAGGTTCTTGGGTGGCTGGATATCGATCTGTGATGCCGGCAGGAAACTGTCGACTCCGATATTAACGATCAGCCCGCCTTTCACCTTGGCCTTCACTCGACCCGATATAATGCTGCCTTCCTCACACTTCGAAAGGATATTTTCCCAGTTTTTCTTCTGCTGGGCCTTATCATAGGAGAGGACTGGATTGCCTTCCTTGTCTTCCCGTTTTTCGAGAAAGACTTCGATCTCCTCCCCGATCTGCAATTCGCCCACGTCGATAAACTCGTGGGCCGGCAGGATCCCTTCGGATTTTCCGCCGATGTCGATGATCACTTCGTTTTCGCGGATTTCGGTTACTATGGCCTTGATAATCTGGCCGTCTTGCAGGAGTTGGATCTGGCTGTCGGCCAGGAGTTCTTCCATTACGGAGGAGGTCATACGGTCTGTGTGTGGGTTCCCAGGTTTGAACCAAACTTGAAGGCCGGCGTCGGTGCCGCATGCTGCAGGATTGGCTACAGTGTTTTCAATAACTTAAATGATGCGTTTACTGATGATTGTTGGGTTTGGGTTTTCATGCCCCCAGATATAGGGACAAGTAGACAAATCTGAAGCTTTACCCTAAGGTCGGCAAGAAAAAAGGTGTTATGTTCAATTTGCAGTCATTTCTCGAGATCGCGCGCCAGCGCCAGACAGCAATCGCAGCCATTAGGGTCTCTGTCATTGTGGGCACAGCACTGAACCTCCTCAATCAGGGCGGTCCCCTGTTTGCCGCCGACTGGGCGGGCATCACATGGTGGAAAATTGGCTTCACCTACCTCGTCCCCTACTGCGTCTCAACCTACAACCTGACGATTACCCGCCTGCGCTTTGATCCCGGTGCCAGGGCCCCGGAAAGCGCCCATCTGGAATGTCAGAAATGCCATGCGCATATCACAGTGATGAACGAGCAGATCATCCCCGATTGCCCCAACTGCGCCAGCCACTCCGACTGGGAACCCGTCCGCGAAGGCCTGGATAAGGGGTAAGCGCAGGGGTCCGTATTGCATTTATCGATGAGGCAAGCATGTTGAGGGATGAAGTCACTGAAGGGACTGACGACGGAGCAGAAGAACTGCGTGATCAAGCTGGCCTGGGCGGACAGGATTTCGTTCGAGACCATCGCGGACCGGACCGGATTGTGTGAAAAAGAGGTGATACGCCTGATGCGCCGTGAATTGCGGCCGGGCAGTTTTCGCAGCTGGCGCGCGCGGGTGTCCGGCCAGGTCACAAAACACCGCAAACGCGCCCGCATCGTTCATGAGACCGTCTTCGCGGAACGTCTGCACCGTCCTTCCTAGCGGCGATAGACTCAAGGAACGAGCTGCTGTCTGACCCAGCGATCCGCCTTCCGCTCGATCCGCTGCCTCTGATGGCCCTCACGGTTGAGCTGCAGCACATCGTAGCGATCGACCGCAACCGAGAGGATGGCAAAGTTGGCTAATCCCAGCCCGCAGTCGGTAAAATTCCCCGTTTCCGGCAAGAGGGTGCCCGGTGCTTCCTGCGTCTGATAGTCCTGTCGTTTCTCTTCGCGCATGTTCGACCAGATTTCACTGACCAAAGGCGAAGTGGTATCAATCAGGGCAGTTCCACAGGCCCGGATTTGCAGTTGTTTGCGCGGATCGAAGAACAAGAGCGAAACATGCGGGTGGATGCGGATATCATGGCATTTTCCGCTGCGGGAATCGGTATAGATAAAGATCTGGTGATCCTCAAATCGGCGCAGCACGACGGTGCGGGATTCAGCCTGTTGCTGAACCGAGACGGTGGAAAGGACACACCAGTGATAGGGATGTTTGGGTTCGACCGCGCCGCGCGTGAGTTGGCCGGAGATTTCGTCAAGTTCGATCATAATCAATGGTTTATGACTACATCAACCGCGACCAGAAGGCAAACACAAGCCCCCTGAAGGTAAACTCGATCAGGGTTCGATGGTGGACCCCGTCCAACGGTTAGAAAAACAGGTGCAATAGGTTATAAAGTAATTTCATTTATCACTAAAGGGAATAGATTATTAACAAAAACTTGACACAAGGCTCATAGGGTATACACCTTATCAGCATGCCAAGAAAATACCTATTTACCCTATTACTCTTAAGCCTCAACCCGCTCACCGCCCTGGCCGGGATGACCTACTATCGCAGGCGCAAGTAAACCCGCGACAGGCCTCACGCTTTACAGACTTACCTCTAGCAAACGGGCGGGTTTTTTGTTTATCTTTTATCTGATCTAGTGTCCGCTTTATCTAAGGTTACAAACCGATTCAAGAGAACCGTTTACAGTTAAATGGGGGCAAGGGCATACGTAGAAGGGTGTATATGCCCTAACGTTACCTTACGTTTTTGTGACAGTGATTGTTTATTATTGTAGGGTGGGTAGTTATCAGTAGGTATTCTC
The DNA here is from genome assembly GCA_964415925.1 of uncultured Puniceicoccaceae bacterium. Taxonomy (GTDB): domain Bacteria; phylum Verrucomicrobiota; class Verrucomicrobiia; order Opitutales; family Oceanipulchritudinaceae; genus CAYQCG01. Next base: position 4,095 of record CAYQCG010000218.1, read on the forward strand.
ACATTGTCATTTAGTTTTAGTAACGTTTCTTAACACCATCACACTATCGCTTATGAAAATCACAACCGTTTTTCCGGCTGCGCGCCTTCTTGGTGCTGCATTCTTAACCACTGCTGCGCTACAGGTGCAGGCTAATGACTCCGTCTTTGACGGCGTCTTCGATCTCTCCAGCCTCGATAGCAGTAACGGGTTTCAGCTCAACGGTATTGCTCACGGTGATGGGTCCGGCCTCAGCGTGAGCAACGCGGGGGATGTCAACGGGGATGGCATTGATGATGTGATCATTGGGGCAAGGTTCGCCGACCCCAACGGGCAGGATATTGCCGGGGAAAGCTATGTGGTCTATGGCCAGGCGGGCTTTGACTGGACGAAT
>CAYQCG010000219.1:0-4444 GCA_964415925.1 uncultured Puniceicoccaceae bacterium
CGCACGATTGGCAGTACACTTGGTAGGAAGAGGGAATAGCTATATGGATAAAAACCCGTGAGGACAAAAACGAGTGGAATGCTGTCAAGGTCATCAATGGCGCACTTCTCACGGACTGGCTTTCATATTTTCCGGCACTGGGTCAGTTATTCGCATGTCGTATGTTGAGACTTCGGTCTGGGTTTGAAACGGGTTACTCCAGGTGGGAAGTGCTTCGTTCATACGGGGAGCCACCTCCATTGTGCCACGAGTTGTTCACATCGGGACGACTGGAGGCTACTCAGAAACTAACTGGCATGTTGATCGACCAGGAGTCGTCACGACTAAGAGTTGACACTAGATACCCGGACCACGTTGCCGACTTTGTCGCGGCTTTCCTTCAGACTCTGGACGAAGAGATGCAGCCAAAATTTCTGCCACGAGTCCTCATTTTTTCCAGCGAAGAGGGTTGGCGCGAGGCTTGCAATTTTCAGGAACGCCATATCCTTGTCGCCGACTTTAACGTCGATTCTAAACGCGGTTCGCAGTTGCTCCAGATCGCCACTTCTTCGGGTCACGCTGTCATTTACTCAGGCTACCTAGGCGGACCACCGCACGGAAATTCTTGCGAGCTGTATCCACCGCGAGTTTGTGACATGAAGGAAGCCTTGGTGAATTCAGGATACGCTGAAGAACGAGCAAGGATGCTCACGAATAAATCAGGGCGTGATCTAAATCTTTTGCTTCGTCTGATTCAGAACCTATCCTCTCATCCCGATTGGGCGACACAATCCCAAGCGGCCGATTTGGCTATCGCTCAACTTATTGGGCAGTGGAAAGATGAAAAACCCGGTGACCAGCAGGCAATTGAGGAACTCTCGGGAAACGGGTATGGGGAGTGGATGGTTCGGATTCGTCAGGCAGCCAGCGCTAATGCCGCTCCCCTTGAGTTTGCCGTTGGGCGCTGGAAGTTCACCTCTCGCTACGAGCCGTGGCTCTACCTCGGAGGCCAGATTGGCGCTGAAGTTTTAGAGCGTTTCAAGACACTCGCCACCAGGGTCCTTTCGGAACCTGACCCGTGTCTTGAGCTAAAGAAGGATCAACGACACGCCGCAAGTATCTACGGAAAGGCCCGCGTTTATTCGTCAACCTTGCGCGAGGGTATTGCTGAAACGCTAGCGCTCCTTGGCTCCCATGGGCAATCGCTCACAGCCTGTCGAGACGGGCTTGGCCAAGAGGTAGCGACACTCGTAGTGCGCCAACTGCTCGCCGAAGCCGACTCGCACCGCTGGGCCAGCCTGAACGATGTCCTTCCGCTGCTGGCTGAAGCTGCACCTGACGAGTTTCTCAGGGCCGTGGGCGGCGCATGTGAAAAGCCCAATGAGCCCTTTTCGGGGGTCTTTTCCGAAGAGGGAGATATGTTCCACGGGGGTAGTTTCATGACCGGACTCCTGTGGGCTATGGAGTCTCTGGCGTGGAGTAATGATTACCTGTTACGCGTGTGCAATATCCTTGCAAACCTCGCAGCGGTCGATCCCGGAGGAACCTATTCCAATCGCCCGAACAACTCTCTGAGAGATATCCTTCTCCCCTGGTTTCCTCAAACCGTTGCAGATACAGATCGCCGACATGCAGCGGTTCGATCCATCGCCCGGGAACAACCTAAAGTTGGCTGGAAGCTCATTCTTGCGCTGCTTCCTCAAAAACACTCAGTTGCTGATCATAACCACCGCCCAAAATGGCGAGAGTTCATCCCCGAAGACTGGAGAGTCGGCGTAACAAATGGCCAGCGTTGGGAGGATGAAGGGTTCTACGCCGACCTGGCCTTAGGATTAGCTGGAAACGACCCCAATAAGCTAGCCGAACTGTTGCCTTTTTACTTCCACATTCATCCCCAGTTCAGCAATTTCACGGAGGATTATCGGAATCGCTTGCTTTCGGATGGTGTTCTAAATTTGCCCGAAGACCAGCGATTGGCGCTCTGGATGGAAATCACCAGCAAGACTTCCAATCACCGCAAATACGTCGATAGCCCGGCTTGGCAGGTTCCCGAGGAGATGCTACAGCAGCTCGATGAGGTCGCTGACCGATTGAAACCGCAGGAACCGGAAGTCCAGCACCGCCGGTTGTTCAGCGGACGGGATTTTGATCTCTATGATGAGAAGGGAAATTGGGAGGAACAACGCCAGCGGCTACTCGATAAGCGTATTGAAGCACTTAAGGAAATTGAGCAGCAAGGCGGCACTCAGGCTCTAAAAAGTTTTTGGCGCGCTGTCGAATCACCTCACGAGGTTGGTAATGCTTGCGGCGCAAACGATCTGCTAGCTAATGACGATGAGTTTCTTCCGGTTCTCTTGGAGTCAGAGGTGGAGGCAGATTATCGCTTTGCCGTGGCCTATGTCTGGCGTCGTTTCCACACGAAGTCTATGGAATGGGTCGAGGGTCTGGAACGCTCACAGTGGTCTGATACAGCGAAAGCTGAGTTCTTCGCGCAATTGCCTTCAGTTCAGGAGGTATGGCAACGCGCTGAATCCGAGCTTGGAACCGATTCCGCCGAATACTGGAAACGAGCGCGTATTCACCCCGATCGTGACCACCTAGAAGGATTTGAGCACGCCCTCACCCAGCTTTTGGTTAACGGACGTGCCGATGTGGCAATTCAGTGCTTCTGGCTAGGCGACCTTTGGACAGAACCCTATCCAGAATTGGCATTGCAAGCTTTGGAGGGCTTAAATCCGGCAAAGAATCGGATCGATGGGCATGTGATACAGGAGATTTTCAAGCACCTTCAAGAGATCGTATCCATTAATGAGGAGCGACTAGCCGCAATGGAACTAAAATTTCTTGCGCTTTTAGATCGGCACGGAGAGGCGCTTCCTCAGACCCTTCATCGTCATTTGGCCGAGCAACCCGAGTTCTTCTGCGAAGTTATCCGGACAGTTTACCGATCGAAAAACGAGGTTTCCGAAATCGACGAAAAGGAAGAAGAACGAGAGGAAGTGGATGAAGCGAAAGCATCTATGGCCCGGGACGCTTTTCAGCTGCTGAGGGACTGGGACCTTCCACCCGGTTCACAACGGGACGGAAATTTCGATGGAGACCAGCTGAAGAACTGGATTGCAGCGGTAAAAGTGCTTTGCCTGGCTTCGGGGCACTGGGAAGTCGCCTCACACCAGATTGGCGAGGTTCTTTACTACGCGCCGGAGGACGAGAACGAACTCTGGATCGATTCCGTATGCGAGGTTCTGGACTCAAGAGAGGACGCCCAGTACCGTCGAGGACTGCGTATCCGCATCTTTAACTCTCGCGGCGTCCATGGTTTCAGCGGAGGCAAAGAGGAGATCGAGCTCGCTGAGAAATGGGAGAAGATTGCCTGCCATGCTGAATCCAAAGGATACACAAGACTTGGGTCAACCCTTCGGGATTTGGCCAATAGCTACCGGGAAGACGCCAAACGAACCGTCGCAGAACACCGACACAGATATGATTAGAAAACTGACTTCAGTTATTTGTAACCCGATTTGTAACCCGAGGTCAGAAAATCAGCGTATTTAGGATAACTGGAGAGTAACGTAAGTCTTTCGGATGTAGTTGTAAATCAGTGATATGATGACGCTAGACTACTTGTGATAATACCAGTAAATTTGGCCGATTTGAATTAGGAAACCGCGGTTCTATCCTTTGAACTAAGGGGACGGGTGGTCAAGAATTCGGTCCACTTCTGTAACGATCTAGTGGCTCCATCGGGCTCTGTCACGGATTTTATGGCTTCTCTTTATATAGGTTCGGCTTTATTGGATCCCCGTTGGGTATAAAAAGGAAATTGAGCGTGTGTTCCAATATACCTGAAAAAGAAATATGGTGTTTAGGCCCCATGCAGTAGATCAGGTTAAACCCCATATGCACGCAAAACATACCTCATTTATGGGAATCTATTCTCTGTATGCTTGATTTCTTGTCTCCGGTCCGCTGTATTTAAGCCTCACACCACTAATTTAGGCATCGCATGAAAGTTTCTATCGTTATACCGACTTACAATCGTAGCCGTTTGCTCTCAGAACTGCTACAATCCGTCGCGGATCAAGCTTATCATAATCTCGAGGTCCTCGTTGTTGACAACGGATCGACCGATGACACACACGAGATTGTTGATTCTTTCGCCAATCGCTATAATCGCAACTGGCTGGAATTCCGCTACCTTGAATGTCCTCAACAGGGAGCCACTTACGCTCGAAACCACGGCATCGAGCACGCCACCGGTGACGCATTTCTTTTTGTTGACTCCGATGACCTCCTGACTCGTCCGGGTTTGCGTCAGTTGGTTTATGCCCTCGATGGCACGGAGCACGATATGGCTTACAGTCAAGTGCTTGTAACGCAGATAGACGGTCCCACGGACACAGGATTTCTCATGGGCGGCGAGTACGATCATCAGAAGCCGGACTATGCCGGTTATCACTGGCAT
>CAYQCG010000220.1:0-4435 GCA_964415925.1 uncultured Puniceicoccaceae bacterium
ATACTCTTGTTGAACGGGTTCTCGGTTGTCGGGGAAGCACTCCTGACCCGTGAATTGCGGTTCAAGCAGTTGGCTGCCCGCCGATTTTGTTCGGATGTTGCGGGCACGATTGTCGGACTCGTCCTGGCAATTGGAGGCGCAGGGGTATGGGCATTGGTTGTGAAACAGCTGGTCAATTCCGCTGTTGCAGCTGTGATGCTCTTTGCGACATCCAGCTGGTCACCTAGTCTAAGGTTTTCCCGGCAGCACATAAATGATTTATGGCGCTTTAACCTGAATGTCTTTGGCTCGAACATATTGTATTTTCTGCACGGGAATGTGTATCAGTACATTATAGTTACTTTCTTTGGGGCTTACGGGTTGGGTATTTTCACCATTAGTTCGAGGATATTGGTGGTATTGAGGGAAACGCTGACGAAGAGCTTACAACGTGTCCTGCTGCCCGCCCTCTCCAGACTGCAAAACGATCCTGCAGGATACAGGGGACTCTATTTCAAGTGCGTCCGAATCGTTGCCCTGATTTCATTTCCAGTGTATCTCATTTTAGGCCTTACGGCACCGGTTTTAATTCCTCTGGTTTACGGAGACCAATGGTATGACAGTATTGTTATTATGCAGTACCTGCTAATCGGGCAGGCTGTTTTGGGCGTAGCATCCATCAATAATACGCTGTTGTTGGCCACTGGGCATTCAGGAAGCTCGTTGAAGCTCCACCTGCTGGGGTTTTTCGTGTCCGGGGGTATTGCCTACTGGGCTAAAGATTACGGAATGGAAGCGATGGCTCTGGGAATGTCGGGGAGTATCCTGATACACCAAGCAGCCTTACTGCTTGTCGTCAACGCCAAGACAGACTTAAGGATCGGGCGCTTCATCCGCTCGGCAGGGTTACCGGCCTTGACCACCTTATTGGCGGGATTCCTGGGTATTTATTTAACCGGAATTTTCCAGCCGGCTGGATTGCCAAACAGTCATATCGTCCCTGCTGTAGCGATTTCAGTCTGTATCTATATGATTTCCAGCCTGATTCTTTTCAAGAAGGACGTACGACTTCTTCTCGAAAAACTACGGTTTATCAAACCCGTCCACAACTGAGTTGAAAAAGTATCCATATCTCCTGCTGAAATACCGGAGAAAATGAGGCATGGTGGGAGTGTTATAAACCAATCTTGAACGTCGGTTACCTTAACCTGATCCATTTTAACTGATTTCTAGGGTGGAATCAGCCAGATCGTTCAATCTTTCCTCGTTTACCTGTAGGCCAAATCCCGGACTGAGTTCCTGGAGGTGGATTTTCCCGTCTTTGCGTAATTGGGTAGACTGGCGTTCGATACATTGCTGGAAGCGATCGGATTCCTGGGGTTTTTCCACTGCCTCCACCCACTCGGCGCCTGCGCCGATGGCTATCTGCTGCCATGCTGTGCAACCGGCAGCGACTAGACTGCTGTCGCCAATCATGAGCCTTCGTCCGGACTGCCTGATTTTTCGGGCGAGCTTAACGGTAGCCTGAATATCCCCCATCGTTCCCGGATGCAGATTGAATATACCACCCATGGCCGGATTGAAAACGTCTATTCCCTTATGTGCCGGCCGCATGATATGGTCGGGGATCAGGGTTAACTCACTGACTTTGTCCTGCAATTGAATCCAGCCATTCTGGTCGAGTTCGGATGGGTCTTCGATCGCATTCAAGCCCTCGAGGGCGAAAGATTTAAGTATATCCGCAAGACGCGTCAGATTTGTGACCGTCTTGTAGCCACGGTTGGGGTCACCAAGTAAGTAAGTCTCAGGGCCGAAATAATTACGAAGCGAGCGAATCAGATTCAGGTCCAGAGCAAAGTCACCAAAGAGCTTACACTTGACAAAGCCATTGAGATTCTGGTCGGTTGCGATTCGAGCCCGTCCTAAAGCATCTTCAACATTATTTTCTAGGATAGTAAAGAGGGCTGGAACGGGCCTCCAGTGAGACAGGTCAAGTAATTCGGTTGTGGGCTTACGCTTTATTTTACCGGCGCTATCCCAAACCGCGAATTGCACCAGTTCCGAATCCTTCGCATTCCAGGTGCCTGCCTGGAATAATTCACGGCTGTATTTGAGAGCCTCGCCCAAGCTCATGCCCAGCACTCCTTGATATTTAGCGCCCCAGGGTTTCAAATCCAATCGGGGCTGATTTTTTTCTACCAATGATTCGGACCAGCCAGACTGACCTTGTGAGGTTAGCTGCATAATCAAGTGCTGGCGGTTTAACCAGATACCATGGCTGAAATTACGAACCTGGTCCACATTCAGAAGATACAGCCTGATGGAATCCACAGGCATTTTACCCGTCAGCTCCATTGCTTTGATCTCTTGCGGGTTGATCAACGAAAGGGCGCTGGTGCCGCCCATGCACTTTAGGAGGAAGTCGCGGCGCTTCATTAAATGGAGTTGTGAGGTTGTCGGGTTCGCATCGATTGGATTATTCCATTGTTAATCTAACTCAAGTTGAGTGCCGGTTTCGAAGGGTTTTTCGCTTTTTTTCGAGGCGGCTGCGGTCTTCCAGGCGCCGCCAGATTTCTGTCCTGCCGAACAGGCTGATACCGATGTAGCCGCGGAGCTTGAGCTCGTTCGGTTTTTCCAGCCAGAGTTTAGCTCTGTATAAGTTACCCGAGACGGGATCGAGGATACGGCCGGAGTTCCATTCAGCATCATCGGGATCGTGTTTCATGTCCCAGAGAATCCGCATGCCTTCGACGGGCTGGTTCCTGAATTCTTCCGGGCAGTGCACGCAAAGGCCGTTCTGGTGCGGTTCGAGGTGGAGGATTTGGGCGACCCGGCCGTAGAGTGTTCCGTCTTCGATCCAGAGGTAGACGATCGACTTATCGATACCGGACTCATCGTCGCGGGTGATCCAGTATCCGGTGACACCGGTAGATTCCTGCGCGTGCAGACAGCCGGTGATTAAGCCGAGGATGATTGCGAATATGCGGGACATGCTTTATTGATCAGAGGATTGACAAGGAGCACCCTATTCCCTCTTTTATTCTGATTCAAGTGGTGGTAGTAGCTCAGTTGGTTAGAGCACTGGTTTGTGGTACCAGGGGTCGCCGGTTCAAGTCCGGTTTACCACCCCAAATTTTACTTAAGTCACTATTTATCAACGACATAAGACTGGTTGAGTTGGCATACTGCACACAAAAGTACACACTATAGCTAACGGTTTTTCGATTCGTTTCACCCTGCCCAGCCCCACGTCTCGCCACCATCGGCACCCCACCGCCCGCCGATTAGCTTTTCATACTGGCAGACTTGCCCTTTCAGCAAGGTGAACACATTTTCAGCACCACCATGAGTCCTTTCTAGTCCCCCAGACTAACTAAGCAAGCGGCTCAGTTTACGGGGTCACGGCAACCCACATAGAATGATATGCAATTGAAGGGACATCATTTTTCATACATTTCAATGACAAATTGTTTGATCAAAGCCTCTCGACAGAATTATATCTAAAAATCATATACTAACTTGTTCGCTAAAGAAATAAACCATCATCGTGACTTTCTGGCTTGATCTATTTACCGGCGTAACATGGAAAGAATTCCGCGGTGCCGGCAGCAAGGTAACTGGCTTTCGAGAAACACGCTGGAAGACGATCCAGTGAATCAAGGAAGGTGACATCTTTTTGTGCTACCTGACGGGTGTTTCCAGATTTGTCGGGCTGCTCGAAGTCACAGGGAAGCCATTTCAGGACGATACTCCGATCTGGAAGGATATGGTTTTTCCTTGTCGCCTGCCGGTCAAACCCCTACTGGAACTCGATCCAGAGTATGGTGTTTCCGTTCATGACCTCCGCGACCGCCTATCGTGCTTTCTGAAATCAGAAGCCCGCAATGCCTGGACTGGTGCGTTTCGAGGTTCGCCCGCGAAGTGGTCGCAGGCCGATGGAGAGGCCGTTGTCGAGGTGCTTCGGCAGGCGGAAGCCCACCCCAAGAAGCTCCCAACTGATCCGAAGAAGCTGGCGCAGAAGCCACGAGCCTTTATCGGCAAGGACAAGAAGGCTGTCACGATTCCTGATGATGATGAACTGCCACTGACGACCAAGACAGCCACGACCGACACTTCTCCCACCGAGCACACCGAAATTCAGGCCCTGCTCCTTCGGCTTGGTGCCGACATGGGTTTTGACGTTTGGGTGGCTCGGAATGATCGGGGACGGGCATGCAACGGAAAGAACCTTGGTGAGTTCCCGAAGATCAAGGACGCGCTTCCTTTGCAGTTTGACGATGCCACAAATCTGACGATTGAACTGATTGACGTCCTTTGGCTCAAGGGTAACTCGATCGTTGCTGCTTTTGAGGTAGAGAGCACGACTTCAATTTACTCCGGGTTGCTCCGTATGTCTGACCTCACGGCGATGCAGCCGAATCTGAACATTCCTCTGTATCTCGTCGCGCCTGATGAC
>CAYQCG010000221.1:0-1669 GCA_964415925.1 uncultured Puniceicoccaceae bacterium
AAACACTAACTAACAGTAATCATATTTAATGACCTGATTGATGTCGACTCAGGTAATACTGGAGACGAGTCTCATTCTCCACATGCTAATTGGAAGCAAGTTCGATTGGGACAATTTGATTCAAGGCTCAGAAGGAAAGAAGGCGATGGCGTCATTTGGGCTCAGATCAATGCCACCATCATACATAACGATCAAAAAAATAATAAAGGGACGTTAGTGATGGTTACGGATGTTACTGAGCGTCACAACACAGAGATCCACTTGAGAAAAGCGCGGGAAGAAGCTGAGGATACAAATGCGGAACTCGTCAAACTAGCCGAACACGCCAATCAAAAAGCTCTTGAAGCACTCATGGCTAATCGGGCAAAGAGCGACTTCCTCGCAAATATCAGCCACGAGATCAGAACGCCGATGAACAGTATCATGGGCTTGACCAGTTTGATGCTGGAATCAGATCTAAAACCTGAGCAAAGGGAATATGCTGAGATCGTTATAGGCAGTGCAGAAGGTTTGCTCAGGATCATTAATGACATTCTTGATTTTTCCAAAATCGAGAGCGGCAAGCTTAAATTGGAGAGAACTGCTTTTGACTTGCATGAGCAGATCCATCATCTCGAAAAGCAGAATCGCATCATCGCTGATGGCAAAAACCTTGATCTTCGTTTTACGGTACAACCCGATATTCCCAAGATGGTCCTTGGAGACGGCATGCGTTTAAGACAAATCCTCTTAAACCTGATTGATAACGCATTCAAGTTCACCCACACAGGAGGTATACGTGTTGAAATCCAGAAAAAAAATTCTAACGACGCGGATCATATAACTTTTTCCATCAGGGATACCGGTATTGGTGTTCCTGAAAATAAACAAAAACATCTCTTTGAGCCCTTCTCACAAGCTGACTCAACGACTACCCGGAAATATGGTGGGACAGGACTGGGATTATCGATTGCCCGACGTCTGGTTGAACTCATGGACGGTGAAATTGACTTTACTAGTATTGAAGGTGAAGGGACGACATTCTGGTTTACCGTGCCTTTACCGGCTGTTGAGAATCAAGGTGAAATGAATGGACCTGCGAATAAAAAAGCGATAACCGAAAACGCGACACCACCGATTTTCAATCGCAGCTTTAATACAAATGCTGAAGAAAAATCTGAAGATTCATGCCTGTTACTTGTTGAGGATAATATTTTTAATCAAAAAGTCGCACTCAAGGTACTCCAGAAGCTGGGTTACAAGGCAAAAACCGCGAATAACGGTGTGGAAGCTTTGGAGGTATTGCGGGAGAATAATACCCATTACCAGTTGATCATTATGGATGTGCAAATGCCTGAGATGGATGGTATTGAGGCAACCCGTAGAATTCGTATGGGAGAAGCCGGTGAGGCGTTTCGCGACATTCCGATTGTCGCTTTAACTGCATATGCGATGAAGGGTGATAAGGAAAAATGCCTCCAGGCTGGGGTGAATGATTACCTGACGAAACCTTTGCAACCCGGGTTGCTCGGCGAAGTCATCCAGCGCTATGTGGATACGATAGTCTAAGTATAATAACTAACGACCCAGATTCCGGAATATAGATTCGAGCGGATTGGTGGGTCTGGTCTCTTCTTGCTGTTGTGCAGAGTCAGTTTTCTCACCCTCTGTCTTATTTGTGCCACCGCTT
>CAYQCG010000221.1:1679-4432 GCA_964415925.1 uncultured Puniceicoccaceae bacterium
GTTATCGTGTTGGTGATGATCTCATTGAAATCATTCTCTGGTTGATTGAGTGTGCCGGTCATATTGTAGGTAGGACCTATTGCATAATTCTCTGGTGTGACTCTTCCCGTGAGTAGATTTGTATCCCTGAGTAGTATTGCTCCCTCCTGTTGTCCCGCAAGAGTGACGCTGAGCTTCAAATGCATATCGTAAATCTCAAGGTTTGGCATATATTTAATAATACCGTTGCCAAGAATCTGATAAAGATTCCCAAGGCAATTCAATCGATCGATCAGGAAGTCACCGCCAGCAGAACGACTTAATTTTATAACCATTTCATCATACTCAATTTCTTCTAAACTCTGGGTGAGTTTACGTAAATTGGTTCTGAAGTCACGATCCTGCAAGACTCCTCCTAACAAACCGCCCAGTATACTGGTTCCGCCACTTGCAAAAAGTGTATTAGACGGGTCTGCACCAGCCAGCGGTCTGATAACACCGTTTGTTGATTTCGCATCAAAATTAAATCCAAGCCATTTCAGTGGGTCAGCATTAAGCGAACCTGTGCTACCACGAAGCGAAGCTGCGAGCTGCAACATACCCTCCAGCTGAGGCTCATTAGCTGCTTGTTCGGGTATCAAAATCTTGGCGATATCTACATTTACTGCCCCTAAGCTTGCGTCTAGCCGAAAAGGCTCGGGGACATCCTTTAAATACTCGAGGGTAGTCTCGATAACAAGCGGAGCTCCGGATAACTCAGCTGTCGTATTTATTTCAACAAAAGCGGGATTCACAGTCATACTGCCATTGACAGATCGTATGTCGAGACCGCCAACTACCAGTTGCTGGAGATCCAGGCCAATCTTTCCTTGCAATCCCGCCCAAGGGATCGCCCCGACCATTTCATCACTGACTTCAGCGGGTTCACTCGATGCCAGTTGGCCTGCACCAGCCAAGACTTGAGCATCGTCCCAGAAAAGACTTTGGCCGGAAAGCTGGAGGTCAAAGGTCAAAGGATCACTTTCAGGCTCTATTTTACCTCCAATTGTAAGATCACTGGTCCCGCTTGATCCGGTGAGAATAAGCGGGATATTTATAGTGAAATTATTCTTCGGATCCATCTCGACCCGCATTGTCCCTAACACAAGCTTTTCAATCCCTTGTTCAACTCCAGGAATCGTAATCTGTTCGAGGATGAGTTCTCCTGAAAGAGTCTGTGTTTCGTTATGGGTCGATTTCAGGTCAAGGGAGATACTGCCGCTGCTGAATTGTCCCTGTTGGCGCAATAACGGTTGACGTGTCAGCGCCGCAAGGTCTGCATTCAATACCATACTTGCAGAACCCGCTACTTGACTGGCATTCGGTGTAGCAAAATCCAAATCAGCCTGCGCATATCCGTCTACGAGCAAGGTATCCGTATTGTCGGTAATCGATAAGCTGTTTATCTGGGTGTTGACCGAATTCGGAGAGTAGATCACTTCCGGAAGCACTTGCATATTTAAACCCAGCAACAGATAGCCACCGTCAATTAAGGATACAAGATTGAAGTCTTCAACGGTTAATGCACTGGTAAAACCGATTTTATAGGTGTCTTCATCTATAGAAAGAGCTGCATTACCTGAAGTGATTGCTCCGTCTATGCGATAGTCCGGAATGAATTCGGAAACGAGTTTTAAGGGAATATGGCTAATTACAAGGTTGGCTTCGACATTGTCTACAGCAGGTAAACCAATTTCATGTTCCCCGGGTGTAAAGGTAAAGGACTTGATTAGATCTAATTCCAGAAGAGGTTTTGTACTCTCGTATAGATTCACGGTAAGCTGATTCAGTGTAATGGTTTTACCATTCCATTCTCCTGCTGCCATCGAGCTTATTCGGTGTGGACTGTAAGCATTCCATCGCTCTGCACCTCCTTCAAAAATCAAGGGCATCCATTGGGAGAATTCAAAGTCAGCAGTGAATTGCTCCAATTGCCCCGTCGCATTCATGAGTTGGCCTTCTTCAAACTTCAGGGATACACGGGCTTGCGAGGAGATCGTCCCCGGCCCCTCCATCATGAAATCATTGACTGTTAACGAGGCTTCCGTTTCATCAAAGTCCCCTTCGGTTTCATACTCTATATCAAGGCGTGCACTTCGAACTTCCGCGCCTATACCGATATCTATCGGGAAATCGGACAATGCTACATTAAGTGTTCCATTATGACTTCCACTCAAGTCTTTCAGGCGCATTTCTATCTGTCCGTTGCTCTGTAGCTTGAAGCCGGGCAGTTCCATGCCCAGTGCCAGTGGCTGTAAATCCCTTTGTGTAAGGTCAGCACTGTATTTTGCTTCCAAATCCTGCTTCTTGATATCGAAGGATGCTTCCAAGGTAAAAATTCGAAAAGAATCTCTCCGGTTTGCAGAGACGCGATCCAGTGTAATCAGGTAATCCTCACCATCCTCAGTCGGGGAAACGTCAATTTCACCCCTCAGGCTAACAGGCACACTTAATATACTCCCGGCTGCATCGCCTTGAAAGCTGAGACCCAAATCCTCGATATAACGGTTCCCCTGAGTAATGAACAAGTCGCCAGTGAGTGATGCCTTTTGAATTGCCGCATCCGGATTACTGTCATCCAGAGAATATTCAAACCTTATCTGGCCTTCCTTTTCAGGAGCAACACCCATTACATGGAAACGATACACAAGTGGTCGTTGTGGTTGAATATAGGCATCTCCACTGATGATCAAATCTTCTACGGTTACCCTGTAACGAAATGCTTTGAGTAGCTC
>CAYQCG010000222.1:0-4408 GCA_964415925.1 uncultured Puniceicoccaceae bacterium
GACTTGATAACTATGACACAGCTAATAGAGGCGCGTTTAATTGTGTTGGTTGGGCATGTGAAGCATTTAATAAATCAGGTATTAATACTGGTGTTAATACAAGTGATTTGAACTTACACCCAAATGACTTTAAAGGCGGCACTAATTCATTGTGGATTATTAATAATCCGATGCCTCAATCGACTTATCCCTTCTAACACTAGGACATAACTGTTATGAAAAATAGATATACTAATTGCATTTATCTTTTTTTGGTGAGTTTGCTATTCTCTGCTTGTGGTAGTGAGAAGTATTATGTGCCAACAGATAAAGATGTAGATGAAGTCAAATGGATTGAAGAAAAAATATCTGAGGAATCAGGTATTAAAGAAGAACAAGAAGAGCTTGGTAGAAGATTAATTACTTCTGACCCTGGGCATAGGGAAGGTTACGGAAGAAACAGGGCCTACGTATACATTTTTGAATGTGGAGACGTAAACAAACAAGAAAACATAATCGCTGTGATACGCGACTTGCATTCTAGAAACGAATTATACAGTCGTGCCATAGTTATGAAGTTCTATGACATTCAGTATAAGGGGCTTTATCCTCCCCCGGAAGAAGTAAGAGAGATTGTTATTAAACCATAGAAATTAAACTTAGAGTGGTAAAATATGCCTCAGGAATTTAATCCTGAGTAACGCTTAGAGATTAAGTAAAATTACTTCTATCCCCATATCCACGATAGAGATAACGTTCTTTACCAGTGAGATGCGCATCAGATGCAACCCAGGAAGGCGCCGAAGCCGTCATCAAAGAAGCGGTTTACGATGAGGACACCCGCTCCTATGATTATTACGCGAACGGTAATATTAAGTATAAGATCAATCAATCCCCCACCTTCCAGTATGGCACCGGCAATACCGCTGCGGCGGGCAACGCCGGCCCCCACGCCGTCACCAGCGCCTACGGCTATAATTACACCTACGACAACAACGGCAACGTCACGCGGCGGGAGAACGGCGGCGGGGATTGGTCGGAAGTGTGGTGGACGGCGTTCAATAAGCCGCGCACGATGCTATTGCGGCGGGTAAAGAGGGATAAATAATTTGTACATGTCAGGAATTGAGAGTATTACTTAGTCTTATTTATCATCATGGTCCACGCTTACAATCTTATACTGTGAGAAAACAGCTTATCTGGAGGCAACTTAAGGTGGAAGCCTTAACATGAATAGCACTGAGACAGGAAATGATCAGGTAACTGTGAAATAGGTGTGATGGATTATGGGTTTATCATTGTGATGGACACGAATTGATAGTATAACTTCCGATAATTCCCCCTGAGTCGCACAGTAATCCAGTAGAAGCTAAGAATTCCGGGAGTTCCCGTTCCTGGATTTTCTATGGTAGCGCATTCTACATAGCAGTATCCGTGCTGCTGGGGATATCCAGCGGGGTGGGGATCTTCACATTCGGATACGCCAACGGAGCGAGCTATCTGAGCAATGATCCGGCAGCCTGCATCAACTGCCACGTAATGGACGACTATTACGACAGCTGGCTGAAGAGCAGTCATGCCTCACAAGCGGTCTGCAATGATTGCCACCTGTCGCACGACCCGATCGGCAAGTGGGTGACGAAGGCGGACAATGGTTTCTTCCACTCGCTGGCCTTCACGCTGGAGAATTATCCTGAGCCGATCCAGATCAAGCCACGCAACCGGCAGGTGACGCAAAACGCCTGTATGCACTGCCATGAGGAGATCTTGCACCAGATGATGCCGAAGGAGGAAAGCGAGGAGATGCTGCATTGCGTACGCTGCCACAGTGATGTGGGACATGCTCTGAATTTACCGCGAACGAGTCCTATACCATCAAAAACGAGAGATCCATGAAAATTCCCAAGACATTTACCCGTAAATCCGAAAGCGGCCGGTCACTATTTATCCCCCTCCTGATCATGGTATTTGTGGCGTTGGTGACTTTCGGTGTGACGGCGCTACTGGTCACAATTTTCGAACACCAGCAAGAGGCGCGCCGACCCTTTGTAGAGCTGGTGGATGTGAGTGAAATCAGCACGGATCCGGTGCCGTGGGGAACGAACTTTCCCTTCCAGTTTGATTCCTACAAGCGCAGCGTAGACGAAGAGGAAACAGAGTTTGGGGGCTCCAGCGCGATGCCCGCGAGCAAGCTGGAGGAATCGCCGTGGCTGAAACGACTGTATGCGGGGTACGCTTTCAGCCTGGACTACCGGGAAGCGCGCGGACATGCCTATATGCTGTATGACCAGGAGGTGACGGAGCGCGTGACAAAACGCACCCAAAGCGGTGCCTGCCTGCACTGTCATGCTTCAGTGATACCGACCTACCGCCGCCTTGGCATGATCGAGCAGGGAGAGGAGCCAACAGCGGAGAAACTGGCGGAGGACTTCAACTGGGATGCAGTCATGACCGGATTCAGGCAAGCCAGCAGGATGACTTATACCGAAGCCTACGGAGAGTTGCTGCGGACTCCGGACGGGACTGAAGGCAATGATGCGCACCTGTTTCCGGGAGGGGCTGCGGACGATGCCCACATGATGGGAGAGGCGCATCCGGTAAGCTGCATTGACTGCCACTCCCCGGAGGACATGCATGTGCGGATCACGCGTCCGGCCTTTGTTCTGGGCATTGCCAAACTGGCTGAAAGCGATGAGCCGGTGCCGCACTTGCCGAGTATCGAGCGCTGGCGGCAAGGGAACCGCAAGAAAGCCTATGATCCGAACGTGCTGGCTTCGCGGCAGGAGATGCGCTCGTTTACCTGCGCGCAATGCCATGTGGAGTATTACTGTGCGAGCAAGGAGACGTTGTTTTTCCCCTGGGACGAAGGCTTGAAGGTTGAACAACTGGAAGCGGTCTATGATACGCACAGGTTTCCGGACGGGACAGAATTTCTCGATTACAAGCACGGCGAGACGGGGGCGAAAACCTATAAGGCGCAACACCCGGAATTCGAGCTTTGGAGCCAGGGGATTCATGCGCGCAGCGGGGTGAGTTGTGCAGACTGCCATATGCCGTATGAGCGGCAGGGTGCCATGAAGGTGAGCAGCCACTGGGTACGCAGCCCGATGCTGAACATCAACAACGCCTGCCAGACCTGCCATAACGTACCCGAAAGTGAACTACGCGACAAGGTCCAGACAATCCAGGACCGCACTGAGTCGATGATGGAACGCGCTGCGGCGGCGATGACGGACATGCTGGACGCGATCCGAGACGCCCAAGCCGCCGGAATCACAGACGAGCAATTGGCGAAGCTCCACGAGTTACAGAAAAAGGCGATGTGGCGGTTGGACTTTATCAGCAGCGAGAACTCGATGGGCTTTCACGCGGACCAGGAGGCCGTACGTATACTGGGCGAATCGATCGACTACAGCAGGCAGGCCCAGGCAATGGCCGTATCCCTGCGAGCACCGGAGGCACCGGAATCCGACCGACCTATCGATCCGATTCAGGGTGTGACCCCGGTCAGCGCGGTTTCGGAGTACCTGGAAACCGTCCGGGAGCTGGCGACGGAGTAGGGGGATGATGAATTTCGAATTTCGAGTTTCGAATGATGTGCATGGATATATGGGCTGCGGGTGTTTGTGGGGTTGCCGCGGCTCGTGTTACTCGCCTCGCAATGACAGAGGGATGCGAAGTGGATTATCCGTATAACTGCACAAAGAGGAAGAGTCGCGGCAGGAACTAAGGAAATGGCAGCATGCCGAGGCCGCGTAGAATCCTTCCCTTACTCGCTCATGAGTTCTTCGGGCATGTCTTCCTGTTTGAGGCGTTCGATTCTGGCGCCGAGGTCGTTGAGTTTAAGTTCGAGTTTTTCGTAACCGCGGTCGAGATGGTAGATACGCTGGACCCAGGTTTCGCCCCGGGCGGCCATGCCGGCGAGGACGAGGCAGGCGGAGGCGCGGAGGTCGCTGGCCATGACGGGGGCGCCGGAGAGTTCGGAGCGTCCGTGGACGATGGCGTTGGGGCCCTCGATGGCGATGTCCGCGCCCATGCGGAGGAGCTCCGGCACGTGCATGTAGCGGTTGGGATAGATGCGTTCGGTGATGATGCTTAAGCCCGGAGTCAGAGTCATGAGGGCGCAGAACTGGGCCTGGAGGTCGGTGGGAAAGCCGGGATGGGGGAGCGTGACCATATCGACGGCCTTGCGGGCGCCATTGCTCTGGACGCGGATGGTACGGGCTTCGGGATCGGCGTGGGCGTGGACACCGCACTCGTTGAGTTTGTCGAGGAGGGCGCGCATATGTCCGGGGATGAGGCCCTGGACGGTGATGTCGCCCCCGCTGATGGCGCCGGCGAGGAGTAGGGTTCCGCCCTCGATGCGGTCGGGGATGACGCTGTGGGTGCAGCCGTGGAGCTTTTCCACGCCGGTGATCTTGAGGTAGTG
>CAYQCG010000223.1:0-4407 GCA_964415925.1 uncultured Puniceicoccaceae bacterium
TCCTTCTCGACCTCTTCCATGGGAAGAATAACGTCTGTAAATTTATCAGAATCAGGAAGACTCGATTGAGGTAAGTCCGCAACATACTGGGAAGCAGAGCGGAACTCAGATTCAGGCATGTTGAAGGGAGAATTTGAGTTCGAACGCAGTGGCTCGGTTAATCCAAGTGAAGCCGAGTGGATAGCATCGTCGTTTGCGCTCAGGATTATCGCTCTTTCAATAGTATTCTGAAATTCGCGGACATTTACCGGCCAATCATGACTAATAAGTGTCTCAAGCGCTGCTCGGGTCATGTTCTTTTGTTCAAGCCCATGCTTTCGTGTTGACCGACGAACAAAGCGCTGGGCAAGAATCGGTATATCACCTTTCCTCTCCCTCAAGGGTGGGTTATGAATGGGAAAAACATTAAGGCGATAGAAAAGATCTTCTCGGAATTTGCCTGCTTCAACCGCCTTTTCAAGATTCCGGTTGGTAGTTGCGAGCACTCTGACGTCGACATTGATCGTTTTTGTGCCCCCAACTCTCTCGAACTCTTTTTCCTGCAACACACGCAATAGTTTCGCCTGCAATCCAAGTGATATCTCGCTGATTTCATCAAGCAGGATGGACCCTTCATGGGCCAATTCGAACCGACCCTCCCTTTTTTGCATGGCCCCGGTAAAAGCGCCTTTTTCATGTCCAAAAAATTCAGACTCGATCAGGGATTCACTTATAGCCGCACAATTAACACGTATAAAAGGGCCCTCGGCACGGTTGCTTTTCTTATGTATTTCATTGGCAATCAGTTCCTTACCCGTACCGCTTTCCCCCTGTATGAGTACCGTGGCAGTAGTTGGCGCAACTCGCCTGATGAGTTTTCGCACTGCCGTAATTGCCGCACTGTCCCCAAGGATTTCAGCCTCTTCTATTTCTTCGTTGCTGTAAAAGCGGGCTACACTGACAAGATGACTGTAGTGTTCGGCTTTTTTGACGACAATTTCAATCTGGTCATGGGTGAATGGTTTTATCAGATAGTCAAAAGCGCCCGCGCGCATACTGGTCATGGCTGCCTCAATCGATGCATGACCCGTCATCATGATAATCATTGGGTGCGGCTCTGATTTACAAAGCTCAACCAGGAGTTCAATTCCCTCTCCGTCAGGCAAACCTTGATCCAGAAAGATGAGGTCAAAGTTATCTTTACCAATGATATTACGGGCTTCTTCTAGACTCTCTGAAAGCGTTACCGTATAGTTTCGCGAGCGCAATTGAGTGCGCAGGAGATTGGCCACAACGGGATCATCGTCAATAACGAGTATTTTTTCAAAAGCCATAACATCCAACGCTTTAATCAAAAGCATATGGAAACTTCATGAAGAGTTAATGGTGTTTAGTGGCCGTCTTCTAATGGTTTCGATTCTTGTATTCGCTTTGGCTTTGCAGTTTACAGGGAAACTGTCAGTTTAAGTCGATGATCCAGTTCAGGCTTCTGTTTTGTACGTTAGGATGTCTCCTTACCCTTCATGTATTACCCGCTACTGAAAATGGTGAGTTTGATTTCACAGATCCTCCAATGGGGGTTTTTTATGACGAATGGAGCATGGTTACAGTTAACGGGCAGCATGTCGGCTTTGAACACTCCATGTTTGTCCGTGAAAAGAATTTCGTTCGAAGCAAAACGGAAACTGAAACGGTATTAGGCAGGGGAACGGACCAGGTTAAAATCAAAACAATCATGGAAACCCTTGAGCATCTCAATGGAGAGCCAGTCGCTTTTGTCATGACCAATCAACTCGGGCACACACCCATCAAAATGACAGGGACTTTCGAGAATGGTGTACTCAAGGTAACCACACAGCAGGGATCAAGTAAAAGAGACCAGGACTACCTGATTGATCCCAGTGCATGCCTCAGCTGGGGAACAAGCCTGAAGATGTTGGAAGCAGGCTTCACTGAAGGCACCCATTATCAAATGCTCGTCTATGATCCTGCGCTGTCGGTCAGTAAAGCCATTAGAGCCGAATTTGACGTCTTCGGCCAGGAAACAATAGACATCGCGGGAGAAAAGATGACCGCACATCGCGTACACTCACGGTTATTCATGGATAACCAGATTTTTAAGGCTGACTCCTGGCATAATGAGCAAGGCGATACCTTGAAAACAAGTATGCAAATGGGAACGATTGAATTGGTTATGTATCAGACCACAAGAGTTGTGGCGATCGCTGCACCTGAGCCCGATTCATCATTCTTCAATTCATTGATGATCCGCTCAAACGAAAGAATTCCGGATCATGCCGACAGTGTACGGTTGAAAGTCATTTTCTCTCAAGAATCTGACGCGCCTCCGGGTTGGCCGGAAACTTACCAGCAGAAACTTATTTCGAGTAAAGGGAATGAGTCCTTATTGAGAATCCAGCGATCAGACCTGGACTACATTCAGGATACCTATGGCCCACCGGTTCCCGCTAACGGTTCAAAATACCTTGATAGTACACCTTATCTGAATCATGAAGATCCACTTCTGAAAAAATATGCTGAAGCAGCTGTCGGTGATGCTGAAAGACCTGTCGATAAAGCCAGAAAACTTCATGCGTTCGCAGTCTCCAAGTTGGAACCGAGTCTCGATGTCGGACTGGCTACGGCCAGTGAAGTTGCACGCAACTTGCGGGGCGACTGTACGGAACATGCCGTGTTCCTGGCTGCCATGGGACGGGCTGTCTCCATTCCCTCAAGAGTTGTAACCGGTCTTGTCTACATTGACAGGTTTATGGATCAAAAGAAAGTCTTTGGAGCCCATGCCTGGACCCAATTCTATATTAATGGTCAATGGGTCGACTTTGATTGTGCTATCGGTCCTGCAGAAACAGCTCCCCTTAGAATTGCATTTGCGACTTCTGCCATGGAAGAAAGCACGCCAACAGATCTCAGTATCAGTATGACGAACCTTCTGGGGAAAATCGAAATTGAAGTCATCGATATTGAGTAAGCTGGACAAACCTTTCTAGGAACTTCAGCCAAAAACTCTTGACTCTATTGTAGAGTAAAAGCATTTAGTGTATGGCATTATTTCAGCACAAACCCTTAACTATCGGACGCGTCGCCAAAGCAACCGGACTAGGCGTGGAAACCATCCGTTACTACGAACGCGAAAAACTGATTCTGCCGCCTGCCCGCAGTGACAGCGGATACAGGCACTACGATGAAAGCGCGATAGAGCGTATTGAATTCATTATAAGGGCCAAAGCACTGGGTTTTACCCTCCATGAAATCAAGGAGCTCCTCAACCTCCATGATGATCCGGATACCACCTGTGCTGACTTTAAGGCGCGTGCGGAACAGAAAATCAGCCAGATTCAACAAAAGATAAATGCACTGCAGGAAATGCGGGAGAATTTAAGCCAAGTCACAGAAGCTTGTCCGGGCGACTCACGCGATGCCCATGATAATTGCCCGATCCTGAATAGTCTGAGCCACAGCATCCACTGATAATGGAATATCTTAAAGAGTTTGTGACCGGATTCTGGCAAGTCCTGGCCCAGATGGCCCCCTGGCTCCTGCTGGGATTTCTCTTCGCCGGAATTCTATCCGTATATGTGAAAAAAGGTTGGGTTCAACACTGGCTGGGTAAACGCGGTTTGCTTCAAACCATCAAAGCGACACTGGTTGGCGTCCCAATGCCGCTCTGCTCATGTGGAGTTATACCGGTAGCGGCAGAGCTGCGCAAACAAGGTGCAAGCAGGGACGCAACCATTGCCTTCCTGTCCTCCACCCCGCAAACCGGTGTCGACAGTATAGCCGCAACCTGGGGCTTGCTCGGTCCATTGTTTACCTTCGTCCGGGTAGTAGTCGCCGCAATCAGCGGAATCATCAGTGGAGTATTGGCTGGATTGATCCCGGATGAATCTCCCAAAGCGGAGGTAATTAAAGATTCACAGGAACACCCGCATGAAGGAGAGTTGCCACAGGAGCGGAGCATTAAGTCGGCCTTCGAATATGGCTTCGTCACACTAATGCGCGATATCGGTAAACCCCTCCTCTTCGGCCTTCTTCTTGCAGCCTTGATTGGAGTCCTCGTTCCTCCGGACTACTTTTCCCGCAAAATTGAAAGCACCTGGCTGATTTATGTGATGATGACAGCCCTGGCAGTACCAATGTATGTGTGCGCAACCGGTTCACTACCCTTTGCCTACGCGCTCCTGCAAGCCGGAGTAACACCCGGCGCAACCCTCGTCTTCCTCATCGCCGGTCCAGCCACAAACATCGCCACCATCAGTACGATGAGCTCGCTCTTAGGTCGCAAAACAATGGCTGTGTATATCGCAGTCCTGTTGGCCGTATCCTGGACTTCGGGATGGATCTTCGACTATTTCGCCCTTGGCAATGTGGAAGCTGCTAACTTTGCTCAACACACCCTGCATATAGGCT
>CAYQCG010000224.1:0-4390 GCA_964415925.1 uncultured Puniceicoccaceae bacterium
AAAAACAGAGTTACTGGAGGATGGAACCTCTACCGATCATTCCCGAGAAATTTGAGCTCAAACCGATAGAAAAGACAAAAGACAAATTCCAGAAGATTAAAAAGCTAATCAACCGGAAGGATATCGGGACGTTGATCAATGCCTGTGATGCGGGACGTGAAGGGGAATTGATATTCACCTATATTATGGAATTATCCAAGACCAAAAAGCCGGTGAAAAGACTCTGGATGCAGTCCATGACGAAGAGTGGAATTCGCAGGGCATTTGAGGAGTTGCGTGAAGACAAGGTGATGCATCCGCTCCGGGATGCGGCACGTTCGCGGTCTGAGGCAGACTGGTTGATAGGAATCAACGGCACCCGTGCCATAACCAAACGAATGATTGGGTCTCGACGCGGGCAGGTTGCAACGGTGGGACGCGTACAAACGCCCACGCTTGCCCTGGTTGTTGATCGCGAACGACAGATACGTAATTTTGTGCCAACCGCCTACTGGCGATTGACGGGAAGTTTCATGGTCGAATCGGGCGAATATGAAGGTGTTTATCAAAGGCCGGAATTTAAAAAAGGGGATAATCCGCATGACCGGATAGACCGTATCTGGGATAAGGCTGTTGCTGAACAGATCCTTAATGAGGCCAGTAATATTGAGCGTGCAGATGTAACGGAGGAGAAGAAGCGATCCACCATGGCCTGCCCCAGGTTGTATGATCTTACGACACTACAGCGTGAAGCCAACAACCGCTTTGGTCTACCCTCGGGAGCAACCCTGCGCATTGCCCAATCTCTCTACGAAAAGCATAAGCTGATAACATATCCGAGAACAGATTCCCGAGTGCTACCTGAGGATTATCCTTCTACGGTCAAAGAAACCCTGGGAATACTGGAGGGTGATCTGGGTGAAAAAGCCAAACCTGTGCTTGAAAATGGCTGGGTGCGACCCAACAAACGGATATTTAATAACGCGGGAGTCAGTGATCACTTCGCCATAATCCCCACGAACGAGGCAACCGGTTCCAGGATACTCACCGATGACGAGGGTAAAGTTTATGACATGATCGCCCGTCGCTTTATTGCGATTTTCTATCCTTCGGCAGAATTTGACGTGACGACCCGGATCAGTCTGCTTGGCGAACATAAGTTCAAGACCGAAGGAAAAGTGTTGGTCAAGGCAGGCTGGCAGGAAGTATACGGCAAGAGCGTGCTTGGCGGAGAAGATTTACCACCGTTAAGTGCGAAAGACGGATATCCAGCGAAGGCACGAAACAACGGTGTAGAGATACTTGAAGAAGCCACCAAACCTCCCGCCCGCTACACCGAAGCAACACTTCTGTCGGCCATGGAAGGTGCCGGAAATCTGGTTGAAGATGAAGAACTGGCAGAAGCGATGAAGGAGAAAGGCCTTGGGACTCCGGCCACACGCGCTCAGATAATCGATCATCTCATCCGGGAAAATTACATGGAAAGGCAGAGGCGCGACCTGTTTGCAACTGCCAAGGCGGAATCCCTGATTGATTTCCTCGAAGCGTTGAAAATCGACTCTCTGGTCAGTGCGAGACTTACCGGAGACTGGGAATATAAGCTGAATGAGGTGGAGCATGGCAAGCTCAGCCGCGAGGAGTTCATGCAAGGAATTATTGATCATACCAAGCGAATCGTCAGCAAAGCAAAGAACTTTGAAGAGACCTTTGAAAACGCACCTGAAGTTGATATACTTTCACCGACGGACAATAAGCCACTCCAGGAAACACTGCGGGGATACCGGTCCCAGGATGGCCAATTGATGATCTACAAGAATATCGGGAATCGCCTGATGGACATTGAAGAAGTTCGTGAATTGGTAGAGAAGGGAACAGTTGGCCCTCTGGATAATTTTCGTTCCAAGGCGGGACGTCCCTACTCTGCCATACTGCGGATCAGTGACGAAAACAAAGTGGAATTTGTTTTCGATGCGAATGGCAACGGTTCGAGTGGCGAAGAAGGAGAAACGGACCTGAGTTCCCTCAAAGTAGTGGGAAAATCTCCGCTGGACGGGTCACCTGTATACGCAGCTCCGAGTGCTTATGGAGATGAGAAAGGCTTAACAAATGAAGGCGGATTCAGATTAAGCCGGAGTCTACTGGGACGCGAACTACCGGAGGAACAGGTCAGTAAACTGCTGAAAGAAGGTAAAACGGACCTGATTGCCAATTTTCGCTCCAAGAGGACAAAAAGGTTATTTTCCGCACATTTGACGGTAAATGAAAAAGGGAAAATCGGGTTTGAATTTCCACCAAGAGCCAAAAAAACGGCGACAAAGAAGACCGTTACAAAAGATAACCGCAATTAGCTTGCTTGATTCTGTTACGGAATTTAATAAGCAGATTCGCTCGTTTGCTACTTAAAATCCGAAAGTTAGAAAGATAATACATGCCCATAGCAACACCTAAACAGTTCGCACAGATGCTGGATGCGGCCCAAAAAGGCGATTACGCCTATCCGGCCATCAATTGCACATCTATAGTAACCCTTAACGCAGCCCTGAAAGGCTTTGCCGACAGCAAGTCAGATGGCATGATCCAGTTTTCAACGGGGGCGGGTCAATTTGCCTCCGGCCTGAATAACAAGGACATGGTGGCAGGAGTGATAGTCCTTGCAGAAGCAGCACACCGCCTGGCAGAGCAGTATGATGTGCTAATTGCACTCAATACGGATCATTGCCAACCCGAGAAAGCAGCTACTTTCCTGAAGCCCTTAATCGAGCAAACGGCAGTACGACGTGCCAAAGGCGAGAATAATCTGTTCCAGAACCACATGCTGGACGCATCAATCCTGCCTTTAGAGGAAAACATGAAGATTTCCCAGGAATACATCAAGCTGTGCTCTGAACATGAGATAATCCTGGAAGTTGAAGCGGGTGTCGTTGGCGGCGAGGAAGATGGCTCAGCAGGAACCGAGGATATGCCGGATGATAAGCTTTACACCACACCGGAAGACATGGTTGCGGTATACGAAGCGCTAAACGAGCTGGGCCGGTTTACATTTGCCGCAACTTTTGGCAATGTCCACGGCCACTACAAGCCCGGTGCGGTTAAATTAAGGCCTGATATACTCAAGAAGGGCCAGGACGCCGTGGTGAGTAAGTATGGAGAAAGTGCCCTAATGGATCTGGTATTCCATGGTGGCAGCGGCAGCAGCCTGGAAGACATACGGGAAACACTAGGTTATGGTGTCGTTAAGATGAACATCGATACTGACTGCCAATACACCTTCACCCGTCCTATAGCGGACCATATGCTAAAGAACTATGATGGTGTCATGATGATCGACGGAGAAATCGGCAACAAGAAGATGTATGATCCCCGCGGTTATCTTAAGAAAGCCGAGGAGAGCATGGCTGCCCGAGTCGCTGAAGGGTGTGAAAACCTGATGAGCAGTGGTAAATCGCTCTACGGTGAAATTTAGGTAATACTATTTTATACAAAATAATGTGGCCTCCCCTTTCCGGGGAGGCTTTATTTTGCTTCCTGACATGATGACAAAAATTCCAGAAGGTCCATTTGACGCGTATATATTTGACTTGGATGGAACACTCGCTGACTCAATGAAGATCCATCTGCTTGCCTGGCAGAGCGCCTTGAAAAAGCATCATGCCCGGTTCGAATTTACGGCAGAGTTATTCATGTCTATGGCTGGGGTTGGACACGAAGATACCGTCGAGCTTCTGAACGAGCGCTATAACGATAGGCTCAATCCACTGAATGTAATCGCAGATAAGGAAGCGTTTTACGCTGTTCACCTGCCTGAAATCCAGCCGATTCCCGAGGTGGTAGAAATAGCTGTAAAAGCCCATAAGGACGGGATGAAAATTGCGGTGGCATCGGGAGGGCCCAGAGTTGTGGTTCGCGCGACACTCGAAGTATTGGGGATCCTGGACATATTTCCTGTGGTGGTTTCTCAAACTGAAGTTAAGAATTCGAAACCCGATCCTGAAATATTCCTACTGGCGGCGAGGCAACTGGAAGTGGATCCACAAAAATGCCTGGTATTTGAAGATTCTCCACTCGGTATTGAGGGGGCGGAAAAGGCCGGGATGAAATGGGTAAAAATAGAGCCACGTCTTAAATGAACGAGGATTCCTCCGATTATTTTGATTTCCATCCGACACTGAGAGAGATTTTGTCGGGTGGAGGCGTAACACTTTCGGACGGCAGGCAGATTACAGAATTCGCAGGAGCCTCGACGCGTAACAATCTGATAATCATTCGTGAAATTCTACTACAGAATAAGCCAAAAAACACACTTGAGGTAGGACTGGCACATGGGGTCTCAGCTTTGCATATACTGGCCACTCTGGATGAGATTCATGATAGCAAGGACTATCGGCATACGGCAATAGATCCTTATCAATCC
>CAYQCG010000225.1:0-4380 GCA_964415925.1 uncultured Puniceicoccaceae bacterium
ATGGAGTGCTGCTGGGTTCACTCTTCTGGTTGGAGACGTGATGATCTTGAGGCCTTCAGTGTAGAAGGATTTGGGATATAGTTCTATGGTATCGGCAATGATGATTATTTGTGGATCCTTGCAGGAGCGCGGACTCAGGCCAAGGCTACCGACACCACGGGTAACTATAAGCCTGATATATCCGTCTGTTAGGTTATTTTTTCGACATGACTCCAGGCATGCCTCAGCAATTTCCACCCTTGACCAGGGTAATTTCAGCTGGATTGCCTTGGCGGAATACTCCAGTCGCTCGAGATGCTCATCCAGCTTGAAAATGCATTTTTCATAAAGGCGGATGCCTTCGAAGATTCCGTCACCATAAAGCAGCCCGTGGTCGAAGACGGAGATTTTGGCCTCTTCCTGAGGATAGAACTTCCCATTGATGTAAACTTGCATGGGCAGCACAATGAATGTCTGTGCCCAAGATTCAATCCAGATATTACGTAAATCCGGGGCAGAGCACTAGTCAGAATAAATGAATATTTATGTTAGCGGGTGTCTGACAGTGCGCCGTCCATGCGGACCATCCGGTAGAGACGGCCCGTGTCATTTTGGCGGCTTTTGTTGAGAATGATGTAAAGATGACCGTCAGGTCCATTATGAACGTCCCTCACCCTACCCTGGTTCTTGAGGACAATTTCCTGTTCTACAACTTTACCGTTTTCGATCCGGAACCTTTGCAGTTCTTGTGCTGAAAGCCCTGTAATAAACAAATCATTTTTCCATTGAGGAAAGTGGTTTCCAGTGTAGAAGTCGATACCGCAAACAGCAATGGAAGGCAGCCAGTAATACTCCGGCTGCTCCATTCCAGGTGCAGCCGTCTTATCGGTAATCGGCTTACCGTTATAATTCATTCCGTAAGTGATTTCAGGCCAGCCGTAGTTCAATCCCTTTTCAACTTTATTGAGTTCATCACCACCACGCGGACCATGCTCGGTTGACCAGATATCACCTGTGAGTGGATGCATGTCCAACCCCTGGGGATTACGGTGTCCGTACGACCAGACGGACTTAATAGCATTGGGCTCGTTATAAAACGGATTATCCACCGGTATCCTTCCGTCATCCCAGATGCGATGGATTTTACCGTTCGGGCGCGTTATATCCTGTGCCAGTTGCATGCGACCGCGATCGCCAATGGAGAAGAATAGGTAACCGTCCTTGAAGACAAAACGCGTTCCGAAGTGCGCGCCTGTGCTAATATGTAATTCTGGTGGGACTTGATAGATTTCTTCCTGATCGACCCAGCGACCATCCTTGATACGACCGCGGACGATAGCGGTCATGCCTGCGGTCCTATTATTTTCCTTGGCGCCTGTATTCTCAGAAAAACCGAGATAGATCCATCCATTCTCCTCATAATCGGGATGAAGCTGAACTTCCATGAGGCCACCCTGCCCGCGATACCAGACTTCCGGGGTGCCTTTGATTGGCTTGCTCAGTTTACCATCCTCGATAACACGCAGAGTGCCCTTTAATTGAGCTGCCAGAATCCGGCCGTCCGGCATGAAATCAACCGACCAGAAGATATCTTTATGCTCCGCAACTTTTTCGAGTCGGAACTGATGGTGGTCAGATTCGTAAACACCCTCTTCAGGATCCGCTCTTTCTGCGACATCTTCTGTTTTTGTCTGGTATGTCTTTTCCATCAGGAATATGACCAGCGAACGTATTTGCTCATCAGAAAGTACATCCTTGTAGGGCACCATACCCAACTCGATATTACCGTTCCTGATGTTGTTAGCGATCTCCTCATCAGAAGAACCGTGATTCCAGACGCCATCGATCAGATTGCCGCCAACACCCCCTTCAAAATCCCGGCCATGGCATGCGGCACACATAGTCTGATAGAGTTCTTCGACCTCTCCTGTACCTATCCGATTTTGTGGATAAGCACCGTGTGACATTAACAAAAGGGTAATTGAGACTCCGGGAATAAATTTCATATATGATAAGTAACTTAAATAGTTGGTCTTAAAATGTGTTTTAAAAACAACCAATACGGAGAAAAAAGCAAATAAACTCGTTATAAAAAGGAGCTAGTTTCTATCGCTCACCCGATCTTCGAGCTTTTGCATCACTTCACGTGCTCTTGTCCTGAGTAATTGAATTTCCGATTCCTCAAACTGTCTGCCTTCCGGGCCAATGACACAAAGCGAACCGATACAGTAGCCGTTGCTGGTGACCAATGGTGATCCCGCATAGCAGACAACCTTATCCTGCTCAATCAGTGGAATGTCTTTAACTCGTTCATCCTTGCGGGCATCTTCGATGATCAAATCCTTTTTATCCGCTATCAGGTTTTTGCAGAAAGACCATTCAATCGGAGTGCCGCTAACTTTCCCCATCCAGCTGTTTTCCAACCCTTTATGAGAGGCAAAGTATTGGGATTCATCGAGCACAATACTGACCAGGCTAACCGGTAGCTTCAAACGGTCACAGATCTCCTGTGTCGTACTGTCCAGAAGGTCACGGACATCATCGGAAAAGAGATCGAGACGTTTGATTTCATTCAACCGGTTCCTGTCGGCAATAAGTGATTTCCAATGCTTCACAGATTCTTCTGTATCCTTGATGTTTTCCGAAATTTTCTCGTAGGTCAGCAACCGTATCTTTAGTGAATTACCTGCTATGCTAAGGATACTGTCTTCATTATCAATCAGCTTGTCTGCAACCCGTTTAAGATCTGAGAGCGTATGCTTAGGTTGCGAAGGATTCAGATCCGCCGAGCGGCAGACTGTTTCCCATGTGGCAACAGCATCCTCCCGCGTCATAAACTTGGTCAGAATATTGATTACTTCATCCTGATTGGGGGCAAAATAGCGGTAGTCTTTAATGTATGACATCACAAGTATGGCTAAACAATGCTACTTCCATTGTTGGGGCAGAGGTCAGAATTGTCACCCCCTTAATCGGTTTGTGCTGTAAAAAATGTAGTGAATATGCACATTTGCGATAATCAGGTATTCAGGCAAAGCATGGCAGGTTGTCAGCTGTTATATATTCGAAAGTTGCTACTATGGAATTCAAGGAAAGTGTAGAATGGGGATTTGGGCGAATGGAAGCCCTGATGGGATCATTGACCAACGCAGCCGTCAATATGCTGGAGTCCATCGGGGAGAGCGGTTGCGCATCGCTTTTGCGTGGGGATAAGCCGAAGGAGATACCGGAAAAGGGCCTGGAGACACTATCCTTCTATTTTCAGTTGATGAATCTCTGCGAGGAGTTTGTCGCCAATATCACCAGGGAACACAAAACCCACATCTCGGGTGCAGCGAGTGAAGCAGGTTTGTTTCCTGCAGTCTTCTCTGACTTGCATAAACGAGGGAGCAGCCTGGAAAGAGTGGCGTCATGCCTCGAAAACCTGCTGATGGAGCCGGTCTTTACCAAGCATCCGACTGAGGCACGCCGCTGGCCGGTTATGGGTCTTCATCGTGAAATATATGACTGGTTGCATGACCAGTTTGAACAAAACGACGATGAAGTGGAAACTGCCATGGAGTTGGAGCGGCTGAATACCCTGCTGGAACGTCTTTGGCGGACAGGAGAAGTATTTTACGAAAAGCCCAGTGTAAAAGATGAGTTGGAGAACCTGACCTTCTACCTTCAGGAAGTGCTTCCTGAAGCAATCCGGGAGCTGCAACAACGGTTTCAACACGCCTGGCAACTGTCGCCCTATGCGGGTAGCGACACCCCACCCTTTCCCCGCATTCGTTTGAACAGCTGGGTAGGCGGTGACCG
Source organism: uncultured Puniceicoccaceae bacterium (assembly GCA_964415925.1). GTDB lineage: Bacteria > Verrucomicrobiota > Verrucomicrobiia > Opitutales > Oceanipulchritudinaceae > CAYQCG01. The sequence goes on from CAYQCG010000225.1 coordinate 3,781, forward strand.
TGACGGGCATCCCCTGGTAACAGCAGATGTAACGGCTGAAACACTACAACGACTTCGCAAATGCGCATTGGATGTCCTGAATCGTGAACTCAAGCAACTCTCACGCAGCCTGCGCTTCGATATTACCCGCCAGCCCTTTCCAGAAGCCATGCAAGACCGACTGAAGGAAATAGGCGTTACGGAAATCTCCAACGAACCCTGGCAAACTTATGTCAATGCCCTTCGTGCCCAGCTGAAAAGCTCAAATGGCTATGATAAACCTGAAGCTTTAAAAGAGGATCTTAAGCTGCTCGCTCAGGGTTTGAGGGAAATCGGGGCGGACCGGTTGTCAGTGACGTTGATTGAACCACTCTGCCTGACACTTGATACACTGGGCTTCTTCTGCGCGTCCGTCGATGTGCGGCAAAACAGCGCATATCACGACAAAGCCCTGCAACAGCTTCTCGAAGCGGCCGGAGAATCACAAGACAAACCCTTGCCGGGCTGGACACTCGAGGAGAGGCTAGAATGGATAGAGAAGGAACTGAAGACCAGCCGTCCTCTTTCGGCCCCGGGAGCCATAATGGGAAATGAGGCTGCGGAACTCATACAGACGACCCG
>CAYQCG010000226.1:0-4354 GCA_964415925.1 uncultured Puniceicoccaceae bacterium
AGGTGTTGACGACTTCGGAGGCATCGCGAGGTTTATAGTCGGGGTTATGGGTTTCGGCGGTTCCGGCTTGAGTGGAGTCGAGGATTTCCTGCTCGATTTCGGGAGTGAAGGGAATGTCCAGTTGGCGGTAGGCGGTGCGAAAGCCTTCTAGAGGATTGAGGGCGAGGTCTTCATGCCGGAGGAAGAGCCATTCGGGGTGGCGGTGCTGGAAGCGTTCGATGACCTTATGGAAGAGGTTCCAAAGGAGGATGGACTGTGGGATGATGTCCTGTACGTGACGGGCAAAGTATTCGATCCGGGTGCGTTCGTCCTCAAAGTATTCCCGTATGAGCTTGGGTTGGGCGAGGAAGTCTTCGAAAGGGTAGGTCCATCCCCACTTCTTGAGGCTGCTACAGAAGGCGAGGGGGTGACGGATCATGCAGACGACCTGCAATTGGAACTGTCCGGCGATGTGGTCTGCGGAAAAGAGGGCGGAGGGATCTTTGACTAACGGGATAAAGCCCTGGCGGCGTTTACGTAAGGCACTGCGCCATTTACTGAAGCGATAGGACAAGCGGGAGAGGGCGGGGGTGTCGTCCGGGACAGGCGGGATGTGGGCGAAGCGGAGCATCTCTTGGAAGGCATGCAAGAAGCGTGGGGCATCGGGCATGTCCTTGATAAAGGGATTCCAGAGGCGGCACCGGTAGTCCATATTGACGTAGGGGTATTCCGGGTGCATGGGCTCATGGATGTATTCGACCCGTGGATGGAGGCTGAGCATTTTACCCGCCCATGTCGTGCCGGAACGGTGAGTGCCGGTGACGAGAATGCCGTTCTTCTTCATCCGAGAGCTATAGCTCAATGGCCTGGAGTATCCGATTCAAACTTATATGTGGGCTCTACACATGGTGCAATGGTACTGTTTAGTCCTTTAGGCCGGTAACTTTTTTGAGTCCGAGGCGAAGTTTGAGGGGGTCGGGGATTTTACGCTGGTCGATAACGACCTGACGCATGACCCAACCGAGGGTGATGCCCCCAAAGAAAACGAGCCAGAAGAGCCAGGGAGGAGTGGATTCAAGGCCGCTGACGAGGTTCATGCCGAAGAGGGAGGCGAGGGCGGTCATGGGGAGGAAGAGGGCGACGATGCGGTTGAGACGGTGTGCGGCGCGGGTCATTTCGAGGTTGGCCTCGGACTGGGCTTCCGCTTCCTCGGCCATAATGAAATCGAGGGCGGCTTTTGCCTCGGTGGTGATGAAGTCGCTCTCGCGGTCAAGTTTAAGGGCGTGATCACTGAGGGAAGTGAGGACAGGATCGCCGGGGTGGGCTTCAACTGCGACATGCAGGGTATTATAGAAGTTTCGGAGGGCGCGGCTGATCGGCTGCAAGGTTTTCTGGATATGGAAGAGGGTTCTGGCATCGGGATGGCGATCAATCTGGTCACCGAGAACCTCGAGGCGCTTTTCGTAGCGGGAGAGCGTATCCATGACACGAAGGTGGCCGTCGGGGTTATCTAGTGCGCGGACATCACCTTCGGGATTGCGCCAGAGGAGAAAGCCTTCGCGTTCCATAGCATCTTCCTTGGGCGGCTCGTGGAGGACGATCAGGAGATGCCCCTCCTTCTTGAGGCAGCGCTGCTTTTCGAGGCTGCGACCGAGGAGAGCAAAGAGGGGTTCCGGGACAGTCCAGTCTTCGGGGAGGGATTCGACAGTGTTCATATTACCAACTTTTGAATGAATGCTTTACGGTCATCCGCCTTGAAGAAGGCGGTACCGGTGACGAAGGTATCAGCTCCCGCCTTGCGGCATTCCAGGCCCGTTTCGCTATCAATGCCGCCATCGACCTGAATGCGGTAGGCCAGGCTTTTTTCCGATCGTATTCTTTTGAGTTGTGAGATTTTTTCGAGGACATCCTGGTGGAAACTCTGGCCGCCGAAGCCTGGCTGGACGGTCATGGGAAGGACGAGGTCGACAATATCGAGAAAGGGTAGAACGGATTCGACGGGTGTGGCGGGATTCAGGGCGATACCGGCGAGACAACCAAAATCCATAATTTGCTGAAGGGCAGCGAGGTGATCGTAATCCGGCTCGATGTGGACGGTGATGCGTGCGGCTCCGGAATCGGCGTAGGCTTCAATGTATTTTTGAGGCTGATCGAGCATGAGGTGGACATCGTAGCTGAAATCTGGTGCGGCCTTATTGAGGCATTGGAGGGTACGCGGTCCGAAATTGATGTTGGGGACAAAATGTCCATCCATGACATCGAAATGCAACCAAGTGATGCCGAGGGGCAGAAGTAATGACACTTCCTCAGCGAGTCTGGAATGGTCAGCAGCGAGGAGGCTGGGGAGGACGTGGATATCGTTCACGTTTGCCATTTGCAGGAATATGGTGACGAGGGAAGGAAGCTCTGACAATGATTACGTTTGTGAATAGCTTGAACTGCACGAAAAAAACGCCTTGTCAGGTGGGTGCAGCGCTCTTTTTATTATATATCCGTAATTTCGAGACGCTTTACTAACTATTAATCAGCAAGGTGTTGCGGCGCAAACACAGTATTGGAACTATCGTGCGACGAAGCCTTGGAACGCAATTGACGACTTTCCTGATGACATTGAAAACCACGATTGAACGAATTAAGGTTGAAAAGCGGAGCAGGAGAGTGCCCATGCCCCGTTAAATGGCTTACACACGTGATGATCCCTGGCTCGTGCAGCGGCGTGTGTTGCTGGCATTGTTCGTGCGAGAGTTAAAGACCCGCTTCGGGCAATGGCGCCTGGGATACTTCTGGGCATTGGCGGAGCCGTTGGCGCATATTGGAGCGATAGCGGCGATCCGTAGTACGCTATTCGGTTCAGACAGTTACGGGACGATACCATTCGCGATGGTTCTGAACACGGGTATCTGCCTATATTTTATTTTCAACCGTGCAGTGGTCAGCGGGATGCAGGCGATCAATTCGAACCAGGGACTATTCAGTTACGGACCGGTCAAGCCTGTGGACACAATCCTCATACGTGTATTTATCGAGGTCCTGACGTATAGCGCCACATTCCTGATCATCTCGATGGGATTCGGCTTTCTTTCCGGTGAAGATGTTTCAATCCATAATCCTATCGGAGTAATAGCGGGTTTCCTGCTGATGGGGGTGTTTTCGCTGGGCCTGGGGATGATGGCAAGTGTGGTAGGGCGGTTGTATAATGAGATGACGAAGATCATACCGATTATGATGCGGCCGCTTTATTTTGTCTCGGGGATGTTCTTCACCCTGGAAAGGATCTCTGATGAAGTGGCCCAGTATCTGGCTTGGAATCCGATACTGGCAATAATCGAACTGGTGCGGGAAAGCTACTACGAGAATTATGAATCCCCGTTTGTCAGCTGGAGATATGTGTTTTTGTGCTCACTGATAACCTGTGTAATAGGACTGATGCTCTTACGGGTTACCCGTAATAAGATCCTGGCGACGATATGATTGCGGTGCGGAATTTAACAAAAACCTATCCCAGCCGCCTGGGACGGCATGTGGTGTTCAAGGACCTGAGCTTTACGATCCCGGAAAACCACAGTGTTGCCCTGATTGGCAGGAATGGGGCGGGCAAGACGACCCTGATGCGAATCCTGGGAGGGATCGATTTTGCGGACTCCGGAGAGATCATCACGAACAAGAAATTCTCCTGGCCTCTGGGAATGAGAGGCGGCTACCATGCGGAGCTTTCGGGACGTGAAATAGCGCGTTTTGTCCTGAGGGTATATGGGATGGAACGAGATGAGATGATCGAAAAGATCGACTCGGTGAACCGTTTTGCGGAGCTGGGCAAGTTTTTTGACTTGCCGATCCGGACATATTCCTCGGGGATGCATGCACGCCTTGCCTTTGGGATGAGCCTGGTAGTTGATTTTGACTACTACCTGATTGACGAACTGACAGCAGTGGGGGACAAGTTTTTCAAACAGAAGAGTATTGAAGCATTCAAGGAGAAGCGAAAGAAAGCGGCGGTGATCATGGCGTCACACAGCATGAACAGCCTGAAGGATTACTGTGACATGGGTGTCGTGATGGAGCGAGGTGAGGTTACCGTATACACAACAGTGGAGGAAGCGATAGATGCCTATGAGCGAATCAGCGCCTAAATCATTTTTTAGCCAGCTCAAGCGTAACCTGGGAATCTGGGTGATGGGGTTGCCCCTGTTTGCACTTTTGTGTTATTATTATCTGATTGCATCAGACCGCTACGAGTGCGAGACGATCTTTTTTGTGAGGGCGCAAGAGGGATCGGCGATATCGGATGGAAACTCATTAACGGGCATGCTGTTGGGGAGTCTGGAAAGTAACCGTAATGATGCTTTGCTGCTTGAGAAGTATATCCAGTCGCGGG
>CAYQCG010000227.1:0-4348 GCA_964415925.1 uncultured Puniceicoccaceae bacterium
TCCATGCACACCCCATACCCCCACCCGCGGAAACTGCATACCGGTCATCAATGCGGCTCTCGTTGGAGCGCACACCGGCGCAGCATGAAAGTTCGTCAGTTCCAGTGATGAATTTGCCAATGCGTCAAGATGGGGTGTCTCAATGACTGGATTTCCATGAAAGGCGACATCACCATAACCCAGATCATCCGCCAAGATGATGAGTATGTTGGGACGCTCTACCTGGCCGTAACCAAGGCTCAGCCCAAGGCAGATTATAAAGCCACAAAAAAATTTCACCTTATTGAATTATACTTCGGAATTCACCTTGAGGTAGTCAATCAAGTCATCGGCCTGTGTAAACGCTAGTGCCGTGAAGGTATCTGCAGCTCCGTAGTAAAGTGCAATACGACCCGTTGCTGCATCGTGTAATGCTGAGCAGGGGAAGCACACATTGGAAACAAAGCCGGTGGATTCGTAAGGCAGTTCTGGTGTTAAGAGGTAGTCTCGGCTCCGGCAGAGCACCTTGGTTGGATCATCAAGGTCCAGTAGTGCTGCCCCTATACTGTAGACATAACCGTTACAGGTATTGGAAACACCATGATAGAAGAGCAACCAGCCTTCGGATGTTTCAATTGGTATTGGACCTGCACCAATCTTCATGCCCTGCCACCAGCCAGAGCCGCCCTTGCGCATGACCATGCGGTGCTTACCCCAGTAGACGAGGTCTTTACTATGGCTGAGAAGGATGTCTCCGAAGGGAGTATGACCACTGTCACTGGGACGACTGAGCAATACATATTCACCATTGATCTTGCGCGGGAAAAGAACGCCGTTGCGGTTAAAGGGCATCAATGGATTCTCCATCTTGATAAAGGTCTTGAAGTCCTTGGTCCGGCCCAGACCGATGGATGCGCCTGGAAAATCATCACACCAAACAATATAATACGTATCCCCAATCCGGCAGACTCGCGGATCGTAGGCGTAGGTTTGGGTTACGGGATTACCTTCTTCATCGACCCACTCAATGGGTGTTTCATCAATCTTCCAATTGAGCGCATTTTCACTGTGTGCAATATGCAGAAGCGGTGTGCCGTTCTTGTAGTCAATACGGAAGACGCCTTTGTAGGCTCCCTCATGAGCAATCACAGCGCTGTTAAAGACGCGTGCACCACGGGGAATCGGGTTCCAGCCGAGGATCGGATTTGCACTGTAACGCCACAGGGCGTCCGTACAATTCTCAGGTCGAGGTTCCCAAGGTATAGTGGGTAAAACTTCGGGTGCTGGAGTAGTAACTGACGGGTTCATCATCAAATTAGTTGGGGGGATTTCTCAGGTGTTTTGCCCATACTACACAAAGTCCGAAAATTCAGGTATGAGAAACCCGTTGGAAAAATTAAGATAATTTCCAATCCTAAGTACTTTCAACCGTGAAACGCTTACGGTACTGACGAGGTGTCATTTGTGTCAGTCTTTTGAATACAACACTCATGTATTCGGGATGCTCGAAGCCCGTTAGTTCTGAGATATGGGCCAGAGTATAGTCTGTCTCTACCAGAAGCTGCTTGATTTTCTGGACCTGCACCGTACGGATTTCGACTTGCGGTGATTTGCCCAAATGCTTGCGGAAACGGTGCTCCAGTAAGCTTCGGGAGACGTGCACATGATTTACCAAATCATCAACCGTGACGCCTTCGCAGGCCTTTTCACGAATCAGGTGTAGTGCTTCAGCAACTTCTTTATCTTCGATTGAGAGTACATCGGTTGAACGTCGGGTGACAACATCCAATGGTTCAATTAAGGCAGTTTCTTCCTCTAGTACTTGTCCCTTGAGCATCAAACTCAAGAGCTCCGCGGCACGCTTACCATAATACTCTGCATTCAAAGGTATACTGCTTAATTGCGGATAGGATAGTTCACAGCGAATACTCTCATTGTTGGCACCTATTACATCAACTTCCTCAGGTACCTGATGGTCCAGGTCACGGCAGGCATTGATGACCTGAAGTGCTCTCAAATCATTGCAACACATGATCGCCAGCGGCTTGGGCGCCCTTTGCAACCACTCCATGATTTGGTCCTCTTCCTTACGGTCCCAGTCGGGATCTGCGGCCTTGGGGTAGAAGCTTTCCATTAGGATACATGTGTGATGTGCGAGCTCCAGAGCCTCAGAAAATCCCTTGCGCCTTTCCAGAGACCAGTTCTCTGAAGAGAAACCACAGAAGGCAAAGTGCTTATAGCCGCGCTCCATGAAGTGCTCGGCACCGGTATGACCTACCGCAACATTATCAGGGCGTATCTTGGGAACAGTTGGAAATGTGGTGGGGTCATCACTTAGGTCTACGCATGGAATCGACATCTCGACACATTTCCTGATGAGATCCGGAGCGGAGTGCTTGCAGATTACACCGTCCCACTGCTTTTGAAACAACCATTCTGGGTTACGTTGGGCTACAGCCTGGTCATCGACAAAAGCAGACCATTTTTCATGGTAGCGGTTAAATCGTGAAATACCGTTCAGAATATTCACGTTTTCCTCTAGTCGGGTTTTAAAGATCAAGGCAACACGGGGGCAGTTCATTTGTATCCTTGGGGTTAGATCAGGGCTCTACATCATTCGTCAGTCGATCCGTATATCTAGTTTGTAAAATGTCTTATAATTGCTGGAATATATCTAATCTTTTTAAGAAGACACGGAAAAAAACTCAATTCAGCGTGTCATTAACTCATTGTGAGTAGTGTTAAATTAGTCCTGTAGACCCAAGCGAACTACACAAAACCCTAATCGTAGTGCTAACTCTAAACCCCGAAAAAATGTTCAACTACAGGTTACATTCAAACTATAAATTCTGGTCTCGCTACTTGAGCGCTTCGGCATGCTTACTTGCTCTGAATGCACAAGCCCAGCAAGCAGATACAACAACCGAGGGAGATGAAAATGTCATCCTAATGTCTCCTTTTGAAGTTCAGGAATCCGAGCAAGTCGGATACCTCGCCACCACTACGCTGGCAGGCACACGCCTCAAAACCGAACTCCGGGATGTCGGTTCAGCGATCTCGGTCGTGACCAAGGAATTCCTCGATGACACCGGCGCCACCAGCAACGATACCCTCTTGACCTATACTACCGGGACTGAAACGGGTGGCACTTTTGGTAACTTCGGCGGTGGTTCTGCCGATGGTGCAGAAGAAGCTAATTTCCGTTCTCCCCATACCAACAACCGGGTGCGTGGTTTGGACAGTGCGGATAATACCCGAAACTTCTTTCTCACCGATATTCCATGGGACAGCTATAACGTTGATAGAGTCGATATCCAGCGCGGCCCCAATGCCATTCTCTTTGGCATCGGCAGTCCAGCAGGTATCATCAATGCCAATGTTGAAGGCGCTGATTTCCTTGATAACCGAGGCGAGGTCGAAGCGCGCTACGGTAGCTTTGGCACTCACCGCGCCTCCTTTAACTACAATCATATCTTGCTGGAAGACCAACTGGCGGTGCGTGTGGCAGGTCTCTATGATGCCGAGAAATTCCGTCAGGATGATGCCTATGAAACGGATCGTCGCGGTTATATCGCCCTGCGCTATACGCCGGACTTTCTTGCGACAGACAATATGAAGACAACGCTGAAGTTCAGCTTTGAACGAGGTAATATTAAGTCCAACCGTCCTCGAGTGCGACCACCGGAAGACCAAATTACACCTTTCTTCAACCCGGATACCGCCGGGGTCGATCCGAAACAGACTTACAGTATTGTCGGTGCCTGGACCCCTGACGGTGTGCTCAACAGTGGCAGCGCAGACTACAATCCACAGATCGACCAGATCTTCGGACCCTCAATTGCATTCTTCGATGATGTGAACTCTGGCTCCGCTACATACGTCAGCTTCCCTGAGACCCAGATGTCAGATAATTTCTCAATCAATTCGAATGGTGAACTGGTTGGGGGTGAGATCGATGGTATTTCCTTCCACCGGCCCGTTGGTATTATTGGGTTCCGTGATTATGCCTTACGTGCAGGTTTACCTTTTGCCAGCAGCTTATTACCTTAAACCAACAACTCACTGACCGAACGTTCCCTCATCGACTACAAAAAAGAATTACTGGATGGACCCAATAAGGAAGAGTGGCGCGATTTCGAAGCTTACAATTTAGCTATTGAGCAACTCTTTTTCGAAGGCATGTTTGGTTTTGAATTTGCCTACGACCATCAAAAGTATACGGACGGTCGCTCCGCGCTACTCTCTGACACTCAGGCGATCACCGTCGATGTGACTTCCGATCTAGCTAGCTTCACGGTGGATCCTGCTACCGGTGCATTAAACTTACAATCCAATACAACCCAAGGCCGCCCAGTAGTGATCTATCGAC
>CAYQCG010000228.1:0-4339 GCA_964415925.1 uncultured Puniceicoccaceae bacterium
TATTCAAAACCTCTGTATAAGCCGATGTCTCCCGTATTTTATTTCCCTTCTGCAAGCTATAAATACAGTTCATAAACCGGGATATCTCGAAATCTGGTCTTGTCCCGGTTGACACGGAGTGTATATGATTAACCTTTATATACTTACACATTATTGCGATTTTAGATGAAAGAGACAGCGACCCAACACCTACCTGACGTTCAAAACAAAAGCGCTTCATCGATACCAGGCGCTAACGTTCCCATCGTTCAAGTCGGTATTTCGAATTTCCGTATTCCTTTGCGATATGCCCGTGCTGAGGGCGATCCCATACTATTGGAAACCTCCGTTACAGGCACTGTTTCGCTATCTGCAGACAAAAAAGGAATCAATATGTCGCGTATCATGCGGCTCTTCTACAATTATCAGGACCGTATCTTCACTCCTGAGGTACTCGAAGAGGTTTTATGTGACTACAAGCAACAACTCGGTTCGAGCCGCGCACGGCTCAAACTTAATTTTGCCTACCCGATTCTAAAGGAAAGCCTGCGGAGTAAGCTTAAGGGCTGGCAATACTATGATGTTGCCTACGAAGGAATTCTGGATGATTTGGGGAGGTTCAGCCGCAGAATCCACTTTGATTTTGTTTATTCCTCTGCTTGCCCATGCTCTAACGAATTAGCTGACCATGCTGTGGACACGCGTGGAGTCTCTGCTATCCCTCATTCTCAACGTAGTAAAGCGCGTGTCAGCATCGAGGTCCGGTCTGGTCATGTCCTGAGTATTGAAGATTTACAGGTCTTGTGCCTGAAGGCATTACAGACCGAAACGCAGGTCATGGTCAAAAGAGAGGATGAACAGGCTTTTGCGGAGCTTAATGCTGAGTCCCAAAAATTTGTCGAAGATGCAGTCCGGTTGATTTATGAAGTGTTTGACGGGGATACCAGGGTCTTCGACTTTCAGGTAGCTTGTGCCCATCTTGAGTCCCTTCACTCACATGACGCTATAGCTGTCATCAACAAGGGTATTGACCGAGGATTCTCTGGTAATCTCGATGATTTCAGGGATTTGATTTGCTAGATGAATCCAGATTAGGCTCGCCTTTTTAATAGCAACCATTAAGATCGTATTTCTATTTAGTTCTGCCATTGTTCAACCCTTCTGGTGGCGCGGCTCATCACGAGTCGCGCCTAATTATTTCATTACATGGAGCGTATTAGTGCTTGCTGACAAGCAGGTTATAATACAAGTTAGCTTTTCTTCTATGATACTTTGGGGAAATAGAAAAGCTCCGGTCACCAAACCGGAGCTTTTTCTGTCGCACTCAAAACACTCTAATTAGTCTCTAACTATACACTCTCTGTCTCTCTGTCGCTTTAATATAATATGAGTGATAAACCTTATGTTATGGTTTGTAAAGACCTTAATTTGAAAAATTCTAAAAATTTGAGGAATTAATGGTTTTTAACCTATTTTTCCCATGCCTGAAGGATTCTCATGTAGTTGGCCCGGCCAGCCACGTCGGCTTGTTCAGTCTTGCTGTAACTCATAATACCTCTCATTGAATCCACAGATTCAAAACCTTCTTTTTCCATTAATTGTAATAGCTTTTCCTGCAATGTCTTTAGGTGCCGGGTTCCATGTTTTAGCAGCGCACTGACAACCTGAACACAATCAGCTCCTGCCATTATTGCTTTAGCAGCGTCTTCAGCAGTCCAGACTCCCCCCGTTGCGGCAAGATTCAAGCGTGTCCTGGAATATAGTGCTGCCAGCCATCGTATTCTCAGATTCAGCTCTGAGGGATTGGAAAGTGAAAGATCTGCGGCCAACTTACGTTCCGAGATATTTATTTCTGGTTGGAAAAACCGGTTGAACAGGACAACGCCTTGTGCTCCGGCTTCCTCCATGCGGTGTACGAAATGACTGAGTGAGGTGAAGAAAGGAGAGAGTTTAACAGCTACTGGTATAGTGACAAACTGCTTAACCATTCTGACTATCTGGAATGCCCTTTGTTCTACGATGGCACTTGATTCATCATCGGTTCCGGGCAGGAAATAGAGGTTGAGTTCTAATGCATCGGCACCGGCATTGGCAATTTCCGTAGAATAACTAATCCAGTTTCCTTCGTTTAATCCATTAAGTGAGCCGATAATCGGACAACTAACCGTTTCCTTGATCTTTCGTATGCGTTCCAAGTAAAGATCAGGTTTAAGAATGAACTCATCAGCCTGCTGTTTTAGCGGACTATCGTCCCCTTGAATTTGCTCCTCAAATAATGAGTGCAAGACAATCGCCGAAGCACCCGCATCCTCCAAACGCTTAACCGTGTCTAAATTGTAGACTAATGGAGATGAGCCCACCACAAACGGATGCTTTAAATGAAGACCTAAAAACTTAGTTGATAAATCCATAGGAAAAGCGGGATAAGGGTATTAGAAGCTTAATTCAGAAAATTGGCAGGTTCAGGAGATATCGACAAGCCTACAAATGGATAGATTTAAAATGTAATGCAACTGGTTCAGTCTTTTATTTCGCTATTATGATTACTGCTGTTCAGCCATGTCTTTTCTAAATTGTGCCAATGCAGCTTCTTTTTCTTCTGGTGTAATGCTATGGCTGACAACGACACCGATTTCCCTCTGAAGGTATTCTTCAATACTGATCCAATCTCCATCATATTCCACTTTTTTAGATTGGGCTGACATGGTCAAGTAGGGGGCTGCCTTGTTGAATTTTCTGAAGAGGGAAAGCGAAGCCATAATGTTCCCAAAGATAAGCAGAAGAACAACGATGACTTCAAAACGGCTGATCCTGCCTTCCAGCTTTATACCCTTGGTTATTATACTGCCGTCAAACAGGAAGATTCTTACAAGCCAGACACTAAGGATTAAAAACGTCATCATCATTACCAGCATGCTATACTTTATCAGTGGATTATTTCCCATGCGACGGAATATAAAGTATGCAGCGAGTAAGTTGAGAAATATCAACATCAAGACCAGGTAGAGCTCAATTCGGTTTACGGAAATGAAAAATTCGGTTTCCCGGGTGACAAAATTATCCGCAAAATCAAATTGGTTGAATATCCAGACTGCCAGGATAGCAAACGTAGTTATGATCAGCTGCTGAAAGATCAGCGTTTTTCTGGTCAAAAACTGAAGGATAGATGTTTTACCTGACATATGGATTGTTTTATCGGACAGCTTTCTAACGACTGAATGGATGGGACGAATTCTTGTTCTCGGAATGCCTGTATTCTTCAGCAAGTTCTGCCCACAGGCGTCTCGCCCGCCATGAAGGTGCCTGCGGAATCTTAATCCTCAAGTTATACCATAAGTCACCTCGGAGACCATTTTGTTGATAGAGACCCATGCCTTTTAAGCAGTTCATGTAAGGCAACTGGCGGTTTGGCGTCAATAATATATCTTTCTTGTCTTCAAGGGTTTGGACGCTAATTTTCCCCCCGAGGGCAGCTTGCCAAGGCATGACATCAGTATTTGCATGGAGTTGACCGTTAATCAATCTGAAATGTGGATGGGGTGCAAAGTTAACCTTCAGTATTAAATCCCCTCTTTGACTCATCGCGTTACTTTGCCTGCCTAGACCGTGGACGCACAAAATTGCATCAGGGTAAAGTTTGCCAGGTAATTGCACACGCCAGCTTATTTCCGACTTGAATGGTGTACGACTGTCAGGAATGCGAATTTTACAGGTTTTTGAAACGAGTGACTGTTCAAGAGGTATTGTAACTCGGAGCACCCGGTCTAGAGGATTGGCTTCCTTTGGCTGATTTAACAGCCTTGCTTTGAACTGAATGTGATGGTCCGAGCTTTTTGCTACATTCTGATGTTTGTAAGACTCTTTTGATCTATCTGAATTAAAAGCAGGTTTGGCGGGCGTTTTATTGAAAGAATAATTCTTCATGAAAGTCTCGCGACGCTTGTCATAGCGTGTGCGCGTAGCGGTTTCCATGAGTGTTTCATAGGCTTGGCGGATTTCGATAAATCGAGTGGTATCACTGATCTTACCTGGCCCTTTTGTATCGGGGTGGTGTGTGCGTGCTAATGCACGGAATGCACTCCGAATTTCTTCACGTGATGCATCTGGCTCAATATTAAGAATGCGATAGTAGTCCTTCACTGCATGTGACAATCAAAGTTTCCGAGTATCACATAGGTGGGACTGGTGATAAACGGTATTGCTAACTATTTTGGGTGATTTCCCTAGTTGATGCAAGCAAGGACTTTACCTCAGATAATTTTTCATGTGCCGCAACGATCAAAGGTTCGAAATCCTCTGTTTAAAAACCAAGATGTGCTGATGAAGTAGAATCTAATTCCATGTCCACAGCATACAGACC